>CAMLNK010000958.1 GCA_946481035.1 uncultured Dyadobacter sp.
TTCACAAATGGGTCTTTCGGATCGGAAGCGGCTTCGAAACGGCCTTCGGCGAGGGATTTGTTGTGGTCTTCGGCTTGGGTGCGGGCGGCTTCGAGTTCCTTCTTTACCTCCGAGGCATAGAGTTGCACGGTGTTGGCGAAGTTGGTGAAATCGAAGGGGAGCACGTCGGCATTGGCAAAACGGAGGACGGAGCGGCCGAGGGTTTTGGCGAGGGTGACACCGTACGCAAAGTCGCCGTCTTTGAAGCGGGTGTAATGGTCGTAGGAGTCGAAAATGGAGTGGTAGTCGCCGCCGGCATCTTCGCCGCCGTAGCCGACGTTGAGAGAGGCGATGCCGAGGTGCTGGATGAACGGCGTATAGTCAGAACCGGAACCCAACGCGCCAATGCGCAGGTCGGTGCGGGTGCGGGCCTCTTGCTTTGCGGTCGGCGTGCCGTTCAGGATCGTGCGCGAGCGCAGGCGGTCGATCACGCTGGTGCCTTTTTCGGGGTCGGTCACGTCGCGGCCTACCTGGTTGATAAACTTTTCGAGCGTGTGCGACCCGCCTGCGCTCAGGTACCCGCGACCGTTTCCGTCCGAATTGAGGTATACAACGGCCTTTTCCTTCAAAATGGACTGGTATTTCTCCACCCATTCAGTCGAGCCGAGCAGGCCGGGCTCTTCGCCGTCCCACCAGCAGTAGACGATGGTGCGCTTCGGTTTCCAGCCGGTTTTGACGAGCTCGCCCAATGCCCGTGCTTCTTCGAGTTCCGCCACGGCGCCGCTCACCGGGTCGGCCGCGCCGAACACCCAGGCGTCGTGATGGTTGCCGCGGATCACCCATTGGTCGGGGAACTCGCTGCCTTTCAGCGTCGCGATCACATTGTAGCAAGGCACGATATCAAAGTTGAATTCGAGTTTCAAATGCACCTTCGCCGGGCCGGGGCCGATGTGGTACGTGATCGGCAATGCGCCCCGCCATGTCGCAGGCGCCACCTGGCCGCCCAATGCTTTGAGCAGCGGCAATGCATCGCCGTACGAAATCGGCAGCACCGGGATCTTCATCATCGCCGGGGCCTCCTCCACCGACAGCCGCTTGTGCGTCGCATCAGCCACAAACCCGTTCGTGAGCGGATCGCCCGGCGCCAGCGGCAAATCCACCACCGATCCACGCTGCACACCCGACTCATTTTTAAATGCCCCTTTGGGATATACGTCGCCCTGGAAATAGCCGTCCTCCTTCGGATCGGAGTAAATAATGCAGCCGATCGCACCGTGCTCATACGCCACTTTCGGTTTAATGCCCCGCCACGAACCGCCGTATTTGGCGATCACGATCTTGCCCTTCACATCCACACCCAGCTTTGCCAGCTCTTCATAATCATCCGGCACCCCGTAATTCACAAAAACCAGCTCGGCCGTCACATCGCCATTGGCCGAAAACGCGTGGTAAGGCGGCAGCACATCCTTCGTTTGTGCGGATGTGGCGTCCTCTTTCAATGGTTTTTCGGTTAATGAAGCCTTAAATTTCGTCGGTTCCGTCAGTTCCAAAACGCGCACTTTGGGCGTCGGGAAAAGCACGTGCACGGTATCCAGCCGTGCGTCGAAACCCCACGAAGCGAGCTTGTCGCGCAGGAAAAGTGCATTATTAAGGCCATACGGCGATCCTACCTGGTGGGGAAAGGCGGTCATGCGCTTCATCCAGTCGCGCAGGTTATTGGCTTGTAATTGTTTATCGAATGCGGTTTCGAGGTCCAGCTCTTTCTTTGCCGCTTCGGAGCCGAAGCCCAGGAGCGCTGGTTGTTGCTGCGCCAGCGAAGGGGCTATCGCGAAGCTGGCAAAGGTGATTTGAAGTAGTGTTTTTGTGAAAAGGTTTTGCATAGGAACGGAGTGAAAGGTTGTTGGTGATCTTTAAATATAGCGAATGGCTCGTTAACGCAGGCTTTTTGATCGGCGAAATTACCACCGGTTGCAAATGCCGTAGAAATGCCGCTATCATTCCAGCTCCGGAAAGGTTAAATTTGGGTAAAACAACTTCAATATGAACAACCTGAATACCTCTGAGCAAATCAAAACCCTGCGCCGGGTGAAAGGACTTTCGCAGGAAACCCTGGCCGAAAACGCCCGCATTAATCTGCGCACATTGCAACGCATCGAAGCCGGCGACACCATTCCGCGCGGCGAAACGCTCCGGCTCCTCGCGCAGGCGCTCGGCGTGCCTGTGGAAAGCCTCGTCCCAGCTCCGACCGAAGATGACTCCTTCCTGAAAATCCTGAATCTTTCCGCCCTCTCGTTCTGGCTTCTGCCGTTCGGCGGTGTCCTCGTCCCGCTGGTACTATGGCTCTACAACCGCCAGCGCGTCGCGGGCGTGATGGAACTCGGCAAGCGGATACTCAATTTCCAAATTACGTGGGCAGCTGTCGTATACGGCTTCACGCTCATTACCATGTTCGGGCTAATGTCGGGCCGGTTCTTCTTCCACCCTTTCCTGATGGCTGGGTTCGCGTTTCTAATGGCATTGGTGAACACCGCTGTGATTCTTACTACACATTTCCGGATCGTTCGTGGAGAAGGGGATTATTATGGAATGGGGTTAAAGATTATTCAGTGATCGACAGCCAATACTCCTTCGGTGTTACTATCCGCGTTTTTTATATCGTGGAAAAGTGAAGTCATTAGTATTTCCAGTCTTTTCGAGGTTTTGGCGAACCAGCTCTTTGCTGACCAAATTGAAAAGCTCCGCGAATGTGAGACTTTCTCCCTTCAATCCCAATTTTTCGAATTCCTTCTCCGAAATCGAAACATTCAATGTCCTCATACCTTTG
>CAMLNK010000959.1 GCA_946481035.1 uncultured Dyadobacter sp.
GGCGCTTCGCAAAGCCAAAGAGGTAGAAAGAGAGTCGATGGAACGACAGCAAAAGCTGGATGCGCGTGGCAAAAAGAAGCAGGAAAAGGCGGGGTTGCCGACGATCGTCCAGAATGCATTCCGGAACAGCGCAGAGCGAAGCACGGCCCGCATGAAAGGGATTCACGCCGAAAAAGTGGGCGGAATCGCTCAGGAGCTTAGTCACCTGCGCAGCGAACTACCGGCGCTCGACAAAATGAAGGTCGATTTTGACGACTCCACACTCCATAAGGGTAAAATATTGGTAACAGGGGAGCGCGTCAATTTCACTTATGCCGATCGACCGCTTTGGCCCAAAGATCTTGATATACAAATCACAAGCGGTGAACGCATTGCGATCAAAGGCACCAATGGCTCGGGTAAAACGACTTTGATCCGCATGATTCTGGGAGATCCGGAAGCACCGGCCGACACGACGGCGACCATTGAACGGGCAGATTTCAAATCCATTTACATTGACCAGGACTATTCCCTGATCGACAATGCCTTGACCGTCTACGAGCAGGCACAGCAATTCAATTCGGGTGCGTTGCAGGAGCACGACATCAAGATCCGGCTGAACCGCTTTTTATTTACCAGAGAATACTGGGATAAACCCTGCGCCAACCTCAGCGGCGGTGAAAAGATGCGGTTAATGCTCTGTTCACTGGCCGTCGCCACACAAGCACCGGATATGATCATCCTCGACGAGCCGACCAATAATCTCGACATCCAGAATATCGGCATACTGACGGCTGCTATCAATGAATACCGCGGAACCTTGCTCGTTGTGTCGCACGACGTGCATTTCCTGCGGGAGATTGGAATAGAGCGGGAGATCCTGCTGGACTAAACCGAGCAAGCGACACTTCCCACTTACCCCGCATTCTCTTATCTTTAACCCAAAAAAATTGCTCCATGCTGGATATAGTAATCGAAGCCCGGAAGGCGGCTATTAGTGAGTCGGTGGTGGTGAAACGGATCCTCCCTTTTCGCCTTCGGAGAATGGTCGGGCCGTTTATATTTATGGACCACGCGGGGCCGCTGAGCACGGTTCCGGTGAATCCGTCGGCGATGGATGTGCTGCCGCATCCGCATATCGGGCTTTCGACGGTCAGTTACCTGTTTGACGGGCAGGTTACGCACCGCGACAGTACCGGGGTGCAGCAGATTATCAAACCCGGCGAGGTGAACTGGATGACGGCCGGTAGCGGTATTGCACATTCGGAGCGTTTCGAAGATCCTGCGGCGCTGGCGGGTGGATTGGAAATGATCCAAACGTGGGTGGCATTACCCGAAAAGGACGAAGAGTCTACTCCTACATTCAGAAATTATACCAAAAGCGAATTACCGGTATTTACCGACAAAGGTGTATGGATGCGGCTAATTGCAGGCGACGCATTTGGATTATCCAACGGCGTTGAGACGCTTTCTCCCCTATTCTATCTGCATGTGGTTTTGGAGGCGGGGGCAACGTTCCGCATTCCCGATGGATATTCCGAGCGGGCCATTTATGTAGTAAAAGGGTCGGTGGAAACGGGTGCCCATTTTTACCAGCCGGGGCAAATGCTGGTTTTCAAAAAGAATGCAGAACCCACGATCAAAGCCAGGGAAAACACGACGCTCATGTTACTCGGCGGTGAACCGCTTGGAGAGCGTTTCATCTGGTGGAACTTCGTTTCGTCCAGAAAAGAGCGCATTGAACAGGCCAAGGAAGATTGGAAACAGGGCCGCATTCAGCTTCCGCCTGCTGATGACCACGAATTTATCCCGTTGCCCGAAGAGTCTTCGCGGCCGGCAGGCACCCCTCCCCGACCAGAGCCGTTGTCATGAGTGGAGTCTAGAGTTTATGAGTTGAGAGTTCATGAGTTGAGAGTTTAAACCCTAAACTCTCAACTCATGAACTCTCAACTCTCAACTTTAAACCCTGAACTCATAAACTCTCACCCGGCTAACCTGGATGGCGGTACGCCAAATGCCTTTTTAAATGCAAAAGAAAAATGCGAGAGGTCTTCAAAACCGATTTCGAGGTATACGTCGGAGGCCGCACGTCCTTTTTCCTTGATCAGGTAATGCGCTTCCTGTAACCTTCGTTGTTGCAACCACCGGTTTGGTGATGTGTGGAAAATGCGTTCGAAATCGCGCTTGAAAGTTGCCAGGCTACGCCCCGTCAGGTAAGCAAAACGGTTCATTTGCACATTAAAATGAAAGTTTTTGTGCATAAATGCTTCCAGATCGATCTTACCCGGCTCGCTGAAATCGAACAGTATATCTTTCATTACCGGCGACGAGCGCAGCAAAATCATGATCGCTTCCCGCAATTTCAAGGCTTGCAAATCCGCGTCGATGAGCTGGTCATCTTCGCTGTAAGGCATCAGCGAATCCATAAAACCCTTTACCAGACTACTTCCTTTCAATGTGACGATCGATTCGGCTCCCTGACTTCCGGCTTGATCCGCCTGGTACCCCTGCTCTAAGGCGAAACTTCGCAGCGTTTCCTGGTCCAGATACACCGAAATGGATTTAAAAACACCGTCGGCAGGTGGCTGTTTAATGAATTTGATCAACTGATTTCGCCGGATAAACCGGTAATCTCCTTCCTTGAAAACATACTCTTTTTCGCCATTGTTAATCGTGAGCGTCCCGGAAATCTGGTAGCTGAACACGTGCTCGGGCGCAAACTGCTCTCCCTCGCGGTTCCGCGTGAAATAGCAGGAATACGCGATGGGAGATGTCTGTTTATTGGATTTCAGATCGACCATGAACAAAGTTAGGAATTATGC
>CAMLNK010000960.1 GCA_946481035.1 uncultured Dyadobacter sp.
CAAACTTATTTGTGGAAAGCCAGCCGTTGAGCCCTATGCGTCATCTCAATCCTTTCTGCGTTACCGGAAAGGCCATCGTTCCCGAACTCGTACTTGCTGTGAGAATGCTGGCGGTTTACCTGCTCCTTACGCAGGAGTTCCCTTTCAACGGCACCCAGGGCGGCGGTCGGTTCTACCCGTTTTGGGGTTTTCTCGGCCAGATCGGCAGTGACCAGGAGTTCAATCTGGGCGTCAGGCTATTGTTTCTGAGCGGTGTCGGAACGCTGCTGTTCTCCCGCTTTGTGCGGTTCGGTGCGCTGTGCGCCGGCCTGGCGTTCGCGGCGGGGCCGCTTTCCTGCCTGACCTGCATTTCCGTTGCTCACCTTTTTACAGGCTGCATATTCCTGTGCACCGCACTCAGCAACGACGTCACGGGCAGCGGCATTATTCGTTTCCAGCTGGTTGTGCTCTACCTCGGCGCCGATCTCAACAAGATATCGGACATCGACTGGTGGACCGGCGCCAGTATTGAAACGCTCCTCGTCACCAAGCACCAGATAGCGTCCTATATGCACGCCGCCGGCGCTTTCCCACCCGTTCTTTTATCACAAATGACAGGCATTGGGGTCATTGTATTGCAAATGGGCATTGCTGTCCTCCTGCTCCGCCGGGCAACGGTCGTTTACGCGATGCTGCTCGCGCTCGTATTGCATCTACCGATGATGGTATTGATGGAAATGACATTCGGGCCGTTTCTTTTCGCGCTTGTCGCAGCCTATGGTTCGCTGCTCACATGGCCCGCGCATCTGGTATGCGACAGCCGATTGCACAGTAATGTGCTGGTCAAATGGTTGAGTAGGTTGGATTTCAACAACCAGTTAAGCCCGTGCGAAGGTAATGTAAAAGAATCTCCCGCGCGTTTGCTGCGGACTGTAATCAATTACCTGCCGCACCCCGCTATCCTGCTGGCAATGACCGTCCTGACGGCCGCCATGGTCCGTTACAGCCAATTATTCCCGCTGTCACTCATCACGATCGCCGTCTTTTGGACCTGCGTCTGGCCCACACGGAAGCGTCCCGCACAACTACCCCGGCCTGCGGGTTTGTAAGGACGCCTGGCATTTTTAGTTTGAACTTCTGTTTGAAAACATCTTGAAATATTAATTACCCTCGTAATTTTGTGATTGCTTTGACCTGAACTATATATTCAAAGCATTGGAATAGGAACTACTTTCATGAAGAAAATCCGTAATTTTTGCATTATTGCCCATATTGACCACGGGAAAAGTACCCTGGCGGACCGTCTGCTGGAATTTACCAAAACTGTTTCGCAGCGCGAAATGCAGGCGCAATTGCTCGACAATATGGATCTGGAACGCGAACGCGGCATCACCATCAAGAGCCACGCGATCCAGATGAACTATGTTTATAAAGGAGAAGAATATATACTGAACCTGATCGACACCCCGGGCCACGTGGACTTTTCGTACGAGGTTTCCCGCTCGATCGCTGCCTGCGAAGGCGCACTGCTGCTCGTGGACGCCTCACAAGGTACCGAAGCACAAACGATCTCCAACCTCTACCTGGCGATCAACCACGACCTGGTGATTATTCCCGTTCTGAACAAAATTGACCTTCCCGGTGCGATGCCCGAGGAGATCAAGGATGAAATGGTAGATCTCCTGGGTTGCGAACGTTCCGATATTATCCCTGCCAGCGGCAAGGAGGGTATCGGTATCGAGGACATTCTGAATGCGATCGTGGAGCGTATTCCCGCACCCGTCGGCGATCCGGAAGGCCCGTTGCAGGCATTGATCTTCGACTCGGTTTTCAACTCATATCGTGGTATCGAGGTAATCTTCCGTGTGAAAAACGGCAGCATCAAGAAAGGCGACAAGGTGAAGTTCATGGCGACCGGCAAGGAATATATCGCCGACGAAATCGGAACGCTTGGTTTGCAGCAGATACCCAAGCAAGTGGTGGAATGCGGCGACGTAGGTTACCTGATTTCAGGTATCAAAGTGGCGAAGGAGGTGAAGGTGGGTGATACTTTTACGCACATCGACCGCCCTGCCAGCGAGGCGATCGTAGGTTTCTCGGAGGTTAAGCCGATGGTTTTCGCCGGCATTTACCCTGTTGATACCAGCGAGTTCGAGGAGCTTCGCGAGGCGATGGAAAAGTTGCAGCTGAACGACGCGGCACTGGTTTGGGAACCGGAAACATCGGCGGCGCTTGGCTTCGGTTTCCGTTGCGGCTTCCTGGGAATGCTGCATATGGAGATCGTTCAGGAACGTTTGGAACGCGAGTTCGACATGACCGTGATCACGACTGTGCCATCGGTACAGTTCCGGGTTCTGACTACGAAGGATAAGCTGCTCAACATCAGTGCCCCTTCGGAAATGCCTGAGCCTAACCACATTAAATACATCGAGGAACCTTATATCAATGCACAGATCATCACCAAATCGGACTACATCGGGCCGATCCTGAACCTGTGTATGGATAAGCGTGGTATCCTTAAAAACCAGATATACCTCACTGCCGAGCGCGTGGAGCTGCAATTCCTGATCCCGCTGGCCGAGGTTGTTTTCGATTTCTTTGATAAACTCAAAACAATATCCCGCGGTTACGCCTCGCTCGACTATGAATTGGTAGGTTACCAGGAGTCGGACATGGTGAAACTCGACGTGATGCTGAACGGCGAAGCTGTGGATGCATTGTCGGCTATCGTGCACCGTTCGAAGTCTTATGAATGGGGCAAGAAGCTCTGCGAAAAACTGCGCGAACTGATCCCGCGGCAAATGTTCGAAATCGC
>CAMLNK010000961.1 GCA_946481035.1 uncultured Dyadobacter sp.
GGTTATCTACCGGCATATGTTCGGGGCTTACGGCAAAGCACTAACGGGGACCTGCATCAGCTTTGTTTCGCAATGTTCGCTGGATGAAGGTATTGTGCAGCAATATGGTCTTGAAAAGCTGCTGCGCCCCGTCCGGAACTGTCGCAATATTTCCAAAAAAGACCTGATCCACAACGACGCGACTCCGCAGATCGATGTGAACCCGGAAAACTATGAAGTGAAGGTGGACGGGGCGCATATTACCTGCGAGCCGGTTTCGGTAGTGCCGTTGGCGCAGCGTTATTTTCTATTTTAAAAAATGATTGTCAACGCATTTGAATATGATTATCAGGGAAAAAGCAGGGCGAATTACGGACTATGCAGGCCTCGATATTGAGCCCGACTGGCTGGAACTGGAATGGTTTGATGAAACCAGGAAAAGGATCTTGCATAAGAAAACCAGTGGGGGACTGGCCGTATCTATGAAATTCCTTGCCGAAGCGCCGGAAATTACGGAAGGCGATGTGCTGTATGCCGATGCGGAACGGATAGTTGTTGTCCGCATTCTCCCTTGCGATTGCATAGTGGTAGAACCCGGCAGCTTGCTGGAAACGGCTTCGCACTGCTACGAAATCGGTAACAAGCATTTGCCGCTTTTTTTTGAGGACAATGCATTGCTGGTGCCCTTTGAGATGCCGCTTTACCGGTTGCTCACTGCGCAGGGATATACCGTGCTGCGGGAAGAGCGGAAGTTGCTCCAACCGCTTAAAACGACTGTTTCGCCACATGCTTCTGGTAGTAGCGGCAGCTTATTTTCGAAAATCATGCAACTAACCAATTCCTGAAATACCGGTGGAAATGCGCCTGCTAAACCTGCTTCAACTGAGCGATCCGACGCTGCCGATCGGCGGGTATGCGCATTCGGGCGGGCTGGAAACCTATGTGCAGTCGGGCATTGTGCACAGCCGCGACAGCGCCTGCGACTATATCCGGCATATGCTCACCGAAAACATCCGGTACGGCGACGCCGCATTTGCCTCGCTGGGTTACGATGCAGTTTGCCAAAATGACATTGAAGAATGCATTAGCCTGGATACCCAATGTACCGCGCTGAAACTGCCCCGGGAAACCCGCGAAGCGAGCTTGAAACTCGGCAACCGGCTATTGAAAGTGTTCCAACCGGTTTTGCAAAACCCTGTACTTGATCAATACGTAAAAGCTATTCGCGGAAAGGCGGCTTCGGGGCATTACTGTCTGGCGTTCGGAATGTGCGCCGCTTCGATGGGTATTGCCAAGGAAGATACGCTAACCGGATTTTACTACAATGCAAGCGTGGGCATGGTTACCAACAGTGTCAAAATGATCCCGCTAGGCCAGCAGCAGGGGCAGGAGCTTTTATTTTCATTACAACCATTAATAGCAGAGCTCGTGGAAAGTACGATGAACCCCGACCGCGACCTGCTCGGGCTTTGCTGCACCGGGTTCGATATCCGCTGCATGCAGCACGAAACTTTGTATTCAAGACTTTATATGTCCTAAGCATGACACGTAACTATATTAAAATCGGCGTGGCCGGGCCTGTGGGTTCCGGTAAAACAGCCCTCATCGAACGGCTCACGAGGCAAATGGCTTCGGTTTACAGCGTGGCAGTCATTACGAACGATATTTACACCCGCGAAGACGCCGCATTTCTGACCGTCAACAGTCTGCTGCCGCCCGAGCGGATCATTGGCGTCGAAACCGGCGGATGCCCGCATACGGCCATCCGTGAGGACGCGAGTATGAACCTGGAAGCTGTCGAGGAAATGGCCGGCCGTTTTCCCGATCTGGAAATCATTTTTATAGAGAGCGGCGGCGATAACCTGTCGGCCACATTCAGTCCCGACCTGGCCGACCTGAGCATTTTTGTGATCGACGTCGCCGAGGGGGACAAGATACCACGGAAAGGAGGGCCGGGAATCACCCGCAGCGATTTGCTCGTCATCAACAAAATAGATCTCGCGCCTTACGTGCACGCGGACCTGGGCGTGATGGAGCGCGACGCGCGCAGGATGCGGAACGGGGCGCCCTTTGTTTTCACCAACCTGATGTCGCTGCAAGGCCTCGATCAGGTGATCGGATGGATACGCCGGTATGCCTTAATGGAAGAAATCGCCGAGCCCGAACTGGTACGATGATCGCCTCCCTGGATATCACAGCGGCCATGCGCGATGGTCGCACCTACCTGAAAAAAAGCTTTTGGCAACCTCCCTTTAAAATCGCGGATGTTACCGAAGACAGACGGCGACCCACATTGCATTTAATGCAAATGAGCGCATCGCCGGGTGTGCTGGCTGGGGACTGTTACGAGATCGGCATTCGGCTGGAAGAGGGGGCTGCGGTGCATTGGCACACGCAGTCCTACCAGCGCTTGTTCAATATGGCATCGGCGGCGCGGCAGCAGGTGCAGGTAGAGCTCGCTCCTGGCGCGTCGTTGACTTACCTGCCACACCCGTGCGTACCACAAGCTGGGGCTGATTTCCGGGGTAAAAACCGGATATTTCTTTCATTGGACAGCCGGTTGATATGGGGCGAGATCGTGACCTGCGGGCGTAAACTGAATGGGGAGTTATTCCAGTTTTCCAACTATCGCTCGGTAACAGAGTTGTTTCTCGAAGGCAGGCTCCTTTTAAAGGAGAACCTACGGCTGGCACCGCAGTGCGTCAATCCGGTCGGGATCGGGCACCTGGAAGGGTTCACCCATCAGGGCGGGTTAATATGCATCGATCCGCAGTTGGACGTCACGGGCCTCGCTCCACACTTGTCGGAAAGGCTG
>CAMLNK010000962.1 GCA_946481035.1 uncultured Dyadobacter sp.
CTGGATATTGAGCTTCGGCAATGCGGGCGCTTCCCCCGAAATCCTGGAAGCAGCATTTGGCGGCAGGGACGCACTGCTTACCAATATCATGATTTACTGGACGACACAAACCATCGCAACGTCGATGCGGATGTACAAGGCCGATGCCATCGCTCAATGGAGCGGAGCACAGCCATTGCAAAAATCGAATGTACCGGCAGGTTTGGCAGTGTTCCCGAGAGAAGCCCAGTTTCCGAAAGAGTGGGCGGAGCGTTTTGTGAATGTCGTCAGCTTCCGCAAAATGGAAGAGGGCGGGCATTTCGCCGCGCTGGAAGTGCCCGATGCATTCGCAACGGAGCTGCGGAGGTTCTTTTATAGTATTGATTGAAGGGAAGGAAAGGAGGAAGGGAGGAAAGGAGGAAAGGTTTGGGGTAGCGCGGGCGGAGGGTTTTGTTTTAAACCGCTCCGCCCGCGTTTCGCTTTATTTTTTGATAATCTTTTTGGAAACAGTGTACCCGTTTCCCATCGTCACGCGTACCACGTAAAGACCGGCAGGAAGGTGTTTTGAATCAATGGAGCGTTGGTTTTTGGCGCGCTGTACAACGGCCCCGGTCGCATTGACTACTTCAATATCCCAGTTTTGCGACACACCGCGGATCGTAATGCTATTGTCGGCCGGGTTTGGACTGATGGTTACTTTTTGTGTATCGGGCATCCGCACGTGTACTATTTTGGAATAAGCGAAGTTGGCTTCCGTATGTTCCGCGGCACGGTCGACCTGTTTCAGGCGGTAGTAAACGATGTCGGCAGGCTGCGGCGGGGTATCTGTAAATTCATATTCGGAAATCCCGGAGGTTACCCGGAAAGGCGCCGATACCCGCCCCACCTTTCGGAACGTTTTGGCGTCGTGCGCCGATTCTACGTCGAAATGGTCATGCATTGTCTCGAACGAGGTGGCCCAGCTTAGCATTACCTGGTTTTGTTCCAAAAGCTCGGCCCCGAACCTGACAAGGGTGACCGGTAACCCCGGGCCGACGGTGACCACGCCTGCTACCCGCACGTCGCTGGGGCAGTCGGCGCGGAGACATGAGGCATAGTAGGTTCTGGATTCTTCCAAAATAGGCGTGGTGTAATCGTTGCCGCTTCCCAGATAATTGCCATTGGTTGGAGCGTCATACCACTGTATCAGTCCATTGCAGCCGGTTGCGGTGAGCGTAGCGGCCGTCCCCAGCGGAATGCTCAGCGGGTTCACCACCGGGTCGAGCCCTTTGCTGTTGATCAGCCCCGACCGCAGCGTCTCGATGGCGGTCCGCATTCGGGTGCGCTGGTCGTTGGTAAACTGCGTCTGGCAGGCGTAACTGTTGTAACCCATGTAATTTTTGAGGACGTTGCCATAGGGCAGGTTGTTGTTACAGGGATTAGGCGGATTGTCATTTCCCAGGCAGAGGTAGTTGGAACTTTGATTGACCGGCTCCGTATCGCAGATATTATCGCCCTGTGCGGCGCAGTTGTCGTTGAGGGGGCATTCTATGTTACCAAGGTCGCCCTCGCCGATCCCGCGCGAGAACGTATGCCCGAGAAACATCCCGTGCCCAAACTCGTGCGCGAGCAACTTGGTGCCGAAATAGGGGGCTACGAGCACTACGCCGTCGGTGGGTGAAAAAGCGCCGGTCGGATAGCCGGCCATCCCGGCACCCTGGTCCATGTAGTTGACAAGCCAGATGTTGTAGTATTCAAGATTATTCCAATAACCCATTGGGTAAACCTGGTCATAAGGCAACCCCGGGCCACCGGGCCCGGTAACGCCAAACGAGGTGTAAGCTGCATTGTTGGTGTAAATCCGGTCGATTCCCGTGGTAGGCGTGCATTGCGGCGACCGCACGGCGAGCTGGAATTGAATCTGGGTATCCACTCCGTCGGATTCCGCGAGCTGGTTTCTGAAAGCCTTGTTCAATTCGGCGATCCCTTCGTGAATCTGAAAGTCGTTGATCAGCGAGCGGCCAATGGGTTCCAGGATGTGTACCACTACCGGAATCGTGTAAACCTGGTCTACGGCTCCGGTGCGGTGGGCTTTGGCCGACGCGATGTGGGCATTCAATCGTTTTTGTGCGTTGTCGAAAATTTGTTTCCGGGATTTCGAAAGCATCAGTTTCTGATGCTGTGGCGTAGAAGCGCAAATGGGGCTGGCTGGCGGTTGGGCGTGTAAAACGACGATCGGAAGCCATAATGCTGCAACGATTACAAAGCAGCAAACCCCGGCGGGCGAAAGCTTGGTAATGTTTTTCATGGTTATGGATGTTCTGGGTTCACTCGACGACTACATCAATATGAATATAACTATATTTTAAGATAATATAACTATTCTGAGCTGCGTAGCCTCTATGATCCAGACACCCCTGGGAAGCCTTTCGCTGCGCAAAAAAACAGCCGACCACAGGGCCGGCTGTTTTGAGCATTGATAACATTTGAAATCGGCGTTCTGCGAACCGAAATCAAAACCCGGGGTTGTTGGGCAGTAAATTCGGGTTCACGTCCGACTCCTGGCGTGGTACAGGGAACAGCAGCTGCTTTTCGCTGAAAGTAGCACCGAACACGGTTTTGTGGCCTACGAAATTGTCCCAGTTGCCGGTTAAGTCGTTCCGCACCTTCCGGGTCCTGATCATATCAAACCACATTTTGTTTTCGAAGCAAAGCTCGAAATAACGCTGCGACCATACTTCCTGCTCAAATGCGGCCTGGCCCAGTCCGGAAACAGGCGCCAGGTTGGCACGCGCACGGATCGCGTTCACATATTCGACCGCTTTGGCGTTAGGC
>CAMLNK010000963.1 GCA_946481035.1 uncultured Dyadobacter sp.
ACGGCTGTGAATGGTATTGCGCCGTTTACATTTACCTACAAAATCAATGGCGGCGGCGATCTGACCGTGTCCACCACTGGCGTGAATACAACAGCGACCGTCGACGTGCCGACTGGCTCCACCGGAACATTTGTATACACATTGACCAACGTAGCCGGTTCCGGCGGTGCCTCGTCGGCAGTTTCCGGACAAACGGCTACGGTGAATGTGAATGCGAAACCGAGCATTGCCCTGACCGGTGACGAGTACAAATGCCAGTTTGCGGCGATGCCTCAAACTTACACGGTCTTCTTCACGGCAACTCCGGGCGCTGTGATCACTACCGACAGAGGAACTGTTAGCGGCAACACGGTTATCAACATACCCAGCAAGGAAACGGCGATCATCGTAGCCACTCTGAACGGTTGCACGGACACGCTCACAGCTTACAAAGATTGCTCGCTTCCGGTAACGCTGATTGATTTCAGTGGTGCAAAAGTTGAAAACACCATCGCATTGAAATGGAATACCGCCGAAGAAAGCAACAGCGATCATTTCGATGTTCAACGCAGCGCGGATGGCAAGAACTGGGCGACTATTGGTACGCAAAAGTCGCAGGGTGAAAGCTACTCGGTGGTGAACTATGGATTTATCGACAAAAAACCCGCGTCGGGTGATAACTTCTACCGACTGAAAATGGTCGATGCCGATAAGACGTTCGCTTACAGCAAGATCATAAAGGTTGGTTTCGACGTGCAGGCGCTGAATTCGGAATTCTATCCGAACCCGGTTTCCGACATCCTGAATCTGAAAAGCACGGATTGGAACCAGGTTAAATCGGTGGAAATGCATAGCCTGACCGGTCTTTCTGTTTACAAATCGGGCAAGGCCGTTTCGAAAACCATCGATGTGAAGAACCTGCCGGTAGGCATGTATATTCTGACGATCACGCACAAAAACGGGGAGGTTATCAACCGGAAAGTGCTTATCAACCGATAATTACGACACCAATGCGTTCTTAATGTGTTGTTTAGGTTAACTGTATCAGGCGGGGAGTTTCTCTCCGCCTGATTTTTTATATACCCATCCATTGTTTTGATTAGCAGGGTATTCCTCTAAATTTGGATTTTTACGCTTCACATGACATCCTTGAAAACGCAGCAGAAACGGGAGATTGCGATCCATATCGGCATATGGGCAACGATCCTGCTGCTGCCTTACCTGGTGTCGTCGGCCGACGAAGGATACAGGATCGGTGGGTTACCGGCTGCCTTTTTTGTGCTCGCAGGGCTCATCCACGCGGGTATTTTCTATTTCAATGCGTTTTACCTCTACCCTAATCTCGCCCGCGGCTGGCGCTGGTGGCTGTATATTCCGTGTGCTATCGCGATGATCGTCGCCTCCTTCGCTTTTAAATACCAGCTTGTTGCGCGGTTGTTCCCCGAAGTCGTGCTGAAAAGTGCGGCCGGATTAATATTTGGCCCGTCTGTCATCGTTTTCGCGGCGAGCGTTGTCTACCGGCGCGTCAGCGACGGCATCCGCAAAGAGCGGGCACGGAAAGAGTATGAGGCGCAGCAAGTCGCAGCCGAATTGAAACTGCTGCGGTCGCAGGTCAATCCGCATTTTCTTTTCAATGTATTAACCAATATGGTGGCGCTGGCGAGACAAAAATCCGACCAGCTGGAAGGCGCGCTGATCCGCCTGGCCGACCTCATGCGCTACATGACGTACGACACGCAGGCCACGCAGGTGACCCTGCAACAGGAGGCAGATTATCTCAAAAGTTACATTGAACTTCAAAAGCTGCGCTTTGCAGATACCATCCGCATCGAACTGAATATTCAAATGGACGCCGACGCCGCGGGCTTGTCGATAGAGCCGATGCTGCTGATACCGTTCGTAGAGAATGCATTCAAGCACGGGGCTTCCCGCCTCGACGAGCCTTATATCCTCATCGGCCTTCATGTGGCGAGCGGGATTCTTGCATTCAAGGTGGCAAACCCGTACGACTCCTATGCCGATGCAGCAAAAGACAATAATTCGGGCATTGGCCTCGAAAATGTCCAAACGAGGTTAAAACTTATTTACCCCGGAAAGTACGACCTCGGGATCGACGACCGTAATAATGTTTTCACAGTAACGCTCAACCTGAATTTGCTATGATGCGATGCCTTGCCGTCGATGACGAAAAATTGGTGCTGGACCTGCTGGTGGATAATATCCGGCAAGTACCTTACCTGACTTTGGTCAAAACGGCGCGGAATGCGATGGAAGCCATTGAAATACTCCAAAATGAGCCGATAGACCTGCTTTTTCTGGACATTCAAATGCCGCGGCTTAGCGGGTTGCAGTTCTTGAAAGGCCTCCCCGGCCCTCCTCTGGTCATCCTGGTGACGGCCTATGATAAATATGCATTGGAAGGCTTCGAACTGAATGTGGTCGATTATCTACTCAAACCGGTGAGTATGGAGCGCTTTCTGAAAGCCTGCAACCGCGCGCATGAGCTGTTTCAGCTCAAACAGAAAACACCGGTTACCATTTCGGCGCCCGCGGCACTACCCGATTTCTTCGTGAATGTCGAGTACTCGTTGGTCAAGATAGTAGCGGCTGAGGTGGCATGGGTGGAGGGGTTGAAGGATTATGTTAAAATCTACCTCACGTCGGCTGCCAAGCCCGTCATTACCCGCATGACGTTCAAAGTACTGGAAGAAAAGCTTTCCGAACCGGCATTCATCCGTACCCACAAATCCTACCTGGTGGCGGCTCAAAAAATCACTGCGATCAAACGCGATTTCGTAATGATCGGCACTAC
>CAMLNK010000964.1 GCA_946481035.1 uncultured Dyadobacter sp.
CAAGAATTGTTGAAGGTATAATGACAACACCTGACTAAAATGGCAACACATGACAACACATGACTACAAATGACAACACATGACTAAAAATGACAACACATGACTAAAAATGACAACACACGACTAAAAATGACAACACCTGACTAAAAATGACTTTCCTCCAAATGTTACAATTACGAACAAACGATATCATGAAAGTTGAAATATGGAGTGATGTAATGTGCCCGTTTTGCTACATCGGCAAAAGGCGCTTTGAGAGTGCGCTGGCGGAATTTCCGCAGCGTGATCAGATTCAGGTGGAATGGAAGAGTTTCCAGCTGAACCCACAGATGAAAACCGAACCGGGTCGTAGCATTAACGATTACCTGGCCGAAACCAAAGGCTGGACACCGGATTATGCGCAGCAAATGAATGACCATGTCACGAACATGGCTGCCGAAGTTGGGCTGGAATATAATATGGATAAGGCGGTATTGGCCAATTCGTTCGATGCGCACCGGTTTTTACAGTTTGCCAAAACAAAAGGGTTGGGCGACGCCGCGGAAGAGCAGTTGTTCAAAGCCTATTTTACCGATGGCCGGAATACCGCCGATCACGCCACGCTGATCGAACTGGGTAATGCCATCGGCCTGGACGCAGCTGAATTGAAAGCCGTCCTGGACGGCACGCGTTTCAGCGAGGATGTACGTCGCGACATTTACGAGGCGCAGCAGGTAGGCGCGCGCGGCGTGCCATTTTTTGTGCTCGACCGCAAATATGCGGTCTCAGGGGCGCAGCACACCGAAACATTTTTGAGCGCATTGCAGCAATCTTTCGGCGAGTGGGAAAAGGCTAATCCCAAACCGCTTGTAAGCCTGGCCGATGGCGCCAACTGCACCATCGACGGGGAATGCGACTAACCCTAAAATACTTGTTCGAAAGCGGCATATCGGAACTCCGGTGTGCCGCTTTTTTGTGGCAAGCTGCATCACTGGTACGGTTCTATAAGTAAAGTAAATGGCGCTGGTCTGGAATGTCATGTAATTTGTGCTAATTGCGATAATTTGCTGCACAAATAAGGGCATATCGACCACCGCTGTCAGCACTTTACACCCGACTATATGCGTTTTCTGGCATTTTTGCTGCTCTTTCTCACGATGCAACAGCTCTCCCGGGCAGGGGGGCTACGGGGGCGCATTACCACTGCAAACGGCCAGGCACTCCCCTACGCGGGCATTGCGGTGAAAGGTACCAGCAATGGCACAATGGCCAACGAGGAAGGTGAATACGAGTTCAGCCTCGCGCCGGGGAATTACGAGATCATTTTTCAGTACCTGGGTTTCAAAAGTGTCTCCAAAACCGTCACCGTAGGCAACGATTTTACGGAGCTGAATGTGGTAATGGAAGAGCAGGCGTTGAGCCTGCAAGAGGCCACCGTCGGCAAAGGTAAGGAAGACCCCGCGTACACGATTATGCGCCGCGCGATCGCGAAGGCGCGCTTCCACCAGTTACAGGTGCGCGGGTACACGGCCAAAGTGTATTCAAGAAGTACCGGTGTAGCCACTAAAATCCCTTTTTTACTTCAAAAACGACTAAGAAAGGAAGGCGTTCAACAAGGTAAAGCTATTTTGAACGAAAGCGTAGCGGAGATCAGGTACCGACGTCCTAACAATTACAGCCAGCGCATTATATCCACCCGCAACAGCCTCGACAACAGCATTCCATCACCGAACGAATACATCCTCGCCAGCCTGTACAGCCCCGAAATCGCTGGAACGATCTCCCCGCTTTCGCCCAAATCATTTGCTTACTACAAATTCGAATATGAAGGCTATTTCGAGGAGCGGGGCGAAATCGTCAATAAAATAAGGGTTATCCCAAAAGCTTATGGCGAAGGGGTTTTCAAAGGAAGCCTCTTTATCCTTGAAGACCGTTGGGCGATCCATAGCTACGATTTGCAAACTACGACCAGCGGTTTGAACATTTCGGCCAAACAGATTTTCAGTCCCGTGCAGGGTGTGTGGATTCCGGTAAATCAGCAGTTCCGGCTGAATGGCAGTTACCTCGGGTTCGCGGGGGAATTCCGGTACCTTGTTTCTTTGACATACGATAAACTAGACGTGGATCCCGGCTTGCGCGAAGACATTGTAATAGCAGATCACAAAAAAGAGGACGCACCCAAAGTAAAAGGCGGTAAAGACCTCGAAAATCTGATTCAGGCGCAGAAGGAGTTTTCTACCAAAAATTTCAGAAAACTTACCAAGCAGTACGAAAGGCAGCAGAAAAAGGAGCAAAAAGAGCAGCTCGGCAACGACCGGCTGGTACGGGAGGATTCCATCGTAATCGACTCCATGGCCAACAAACGGGATACTACCTACTGGCAGGCATTACGCCCCATTCCGCTCACCCGGTCGGAAGTTTCGAGCTACGTCACGCAGGACAGCATCAAGGTCGTGAAGGATTCGCTGCGCGTTAACACCAAGCCCGATTCCACGCATTTTAAGCCTATTCACCTGCTTTTGGGCAATACTTATGCATTGGGCAACCGTAATAGCTTCTATTTCAAAAGTCCTTTCCTTTCGGTGAGTTATAATTCGGTGGAAGGTAATGCGATCAATTTCATCACCGAATGGCAGAAACGCTGGGGAAAATCGTCGTACCTGAGCGTGCGTCCGCTCGTACGCTACTCGTTTGGGCGTAAGCGGTTGTACGGAAACCTCGAAACCAATATCGGTGGGAAAAACTGGAACCTCGCATTGGCGGGAGGCGAAATGGCGACACAGATTAATAACCGAGAGCCTATTCCGCCGTT
>CAMLNK010000965.1 GCA_946481035.1 uncultured Dyadobacter sp.
TGAGTGTGAATGCAAACGGCGAAATCAGTTTGAATGGCCGGGGCGGGGTAACGGTGCTGATCGACGGGCGCAGTACTTACATGTCCGGAGCCGACCTGGCTGCCTATCTGAAATCGCTGCCAGGCGGTGTGCTCGATAAAATAGAGTTGATGGACAACCCGCCGGCACGTTACGATGCCGCCGGTAATGCGGTGATCGACATCCGTTTGAAAAAGACACGTACCGGGGGCCTCACGGGCAGTGCCGCGCTGGGCGCAAGCCAGGGGCGTTACGCGCGAAGCAATGATGCGCTGAACCTCAACTACAACCGCCGAAAGCTGAATCTGTTTGCCAATTTGGGTTACAGTTATGAAAAAAATTACAGCGAGGACGATTTTACCCGCAGATATTACGACGAATCCGGTGCTTTAAAATCGCGGGTAGAACTGAAAAATGACCAGGAAGCAGCTTCCAATGGTTATAATATCAATTTGGGGATGGATCTTGCCGCCACTCCTAAAACCGTTTTTGGAACAATTCTCAATCTCAACGGCTCTTCGCGCAAAGGAAATTTTAGCTATGAAAGTGCGCAACAAAATGCATCAAATGCGATGGTTAACTCCGGAAACGGCAACACGATTTCTAAAGATATCCGCAACAATACCAGCATCAATATGAATATGCTGCACAAATTCAATGATAAGGGGAGGGAGCTGGCCGCCGATGCGAATTACCTGAATTATCATACCAATGGCAGACAAGACCTTGAAAACCGGTTGTTTAACGAAGACGGAGGCATGGCCAGCCGCGAATTGTTCCGCTATCGCACCCCTTCGGAAATCAATATCTACACTTTGAAAGCCGATTATGCACATCCGCTGAAGAATAAAGCGCGGATCGAAGGCGGATTCAAGTCGAGTTATGTGGACAATGATTTCGTTTTCAATTACTACAATACCAATGACGGCAATACGGTAATCGATAACCGCCGGTCGAACCACTTTCAATACCGGGAGAATATTAATGCGGCTTACGTAAGCGGAGAAAAGAGATGGAAACGTTTTGGAATGCAGTTGGGGCTTCGTCTGGAAAATACGGTCGCGAAAGGCAATCAATTAGGTAACGACTCGGTTTTCGCGATGCGTTTTACCAAAAATTACACCAAGCTTTTCCCGAGTATTTTCCTCAATTACAAATTGAATGACCATAATGCATTCGTGCTGATGGCGGTGAGAAGGATCAACCGGCCGAATTACCAAATGCTCAACCCCTTCGTTTTTTACAAAGACCAATACACTTACAGCGCCGGAAATCCGCATTTGACACCGCAATACCAGGAGCGTTTGGAATTGAAATACCAGCACAAAAACTGTCTGAATATGGGGCTCAGCTACAACCGGTTCACCAACGGCATTTTCACGACGATCCAGGCCCAGGGCGATACCTTCACAAGCCGCCCCGACAATATCGCCCGCGGTTATATGGTATTGCTGAACACGAGCGTATCGGGGCAGGTTACAGGCTGGTGGTACAATAACACCACACTGCGGCTGTCACGCATTACCATGAAAGGCCCGTTGTATACCGAGGCGCTGAATTATGCCACCAATGTCGCGCGGCTGGAAATCAGCAACTATTTCAATCTCGGAAACGGCTGGAATGCGGAGCTGGGCGGTTACTACGCGAGCCGCGATGTGAACGGCCAGGCGCAAACCTCGGGCATGTTCCGCGTCAATGGCGGGATCCAGAAAAAGATATGGAAAGGCAAAGGCACCGTCGCCATGAATTTCGAAGACCTTTTTCATTCCTGGGTTTATCACAACCGGTCATTCAGTATCCGTCAATCGGACTATTACCAAGTCAACAGAACAGACACGCAGCGTATCAGCATTGCTTTGAACTACAAATTCGGAAAGGAAACCTTCGCCCGTAAACGTCGCCATAATAACAATGCATCGGACGATGAAAAGGGTAGGGTGGAATGAGCGGCTTCGCTATCAGTGTTTGTCAAAATTGGTCAGACAAGCGAGCAGTACCAGCACGAACGACACGACCGAGGTACGGATCGCGTGCAGCCCCTCCGGTTTCCCGGCCAGCTGGGCAAATTCGTCTAATTACGTCCAAATCTCATCACCCACATCCAGTTCATGGGCCAATGCGAGTTGATGCCGTCATGGCTCAGTAAAATATTGTTCACCAACTCGTAGCCGATCAGCGATCCGCCCTTTTGGGTGATGTCTTGCCTGGCCTGGTGGTACAATTGTATCCATGTTTCGGGAGAGATCAGGTCCTGCGAAGCGTTTTTAAGTCGTTCCCAATTGGAACTGCCGAGGTTGCCGTAGTAACGTTCGATCAGATAATGCTTGAAACTCTCGTCATTCAGCGTGATCACCGTCTGTTTTCCATTTTCGCCTTCCATAGTTATTCAAGTTAGACTTGGAGATAAATTGAAAGTTGTAACCGACGTTACTATTAAAACCGTGCCAAATTATTTTTGTTTCTTGTCGAATTATCTCACAAAATTAACTACAATTACCGGAAGGGCGATTTTATTTATCCTCAGGCGATCAAACCGATCATTTTTGCGCTTTGAAGCGCCTCGATCGAATTGTCGGCTTGCAGCTTTTCAAGTATGCGTTGCCGGTGGGTGTTGACAGTGTGGACACTGATGTCCAGCAATGCGGAAATTTCTTTACTCAATTTGCCCGTACTGATCATCCCCAGGATCTCTTTTTCGCGTGAGGTTAGCTTCACGTCTTCGGTTATGTTATTGTTTTCCAGTTTGATAAGTTCGCCAGTCCGGAA
>CAMLNK010000966.1 GCA_946481035.1 uncultured Dyadobacter sp.
GTAGCAGCATGGTATCCAGCAATGCGGCCTCAAATGCAAGGCCTTTATGCACGTGAGTAGTGTTATAGCCGGTTGTTTTGCTCATCAATGCGAGGTTGCCTGCCACGGCATTGGGCGTGCTCTGCACAAAGTTGGTTGGGGTAAGCGTGCCCTCGTTGTAGTCGACGATCTGGTTCAGGAATTTTAGACAATCTTCGAGACCGCCATTCGCGGTACCAAGGACAATTCCTTCAATCTGTGCATTTTGGATGAGCGGAAGGCCAGCCCCTACTCCCATGCGCACGGCTTTGCCCATTCTTCGGAGCAGGCCTGCGGGAATGAGCTGACCGTAAGCAGGTTCAACTGCAATGTACCTGTCGCCTTCATGCACTTTAATATCGCCTTCGAAAAAAGCATTATCAAACGTGCGCTGGGGCGATATACAGGCTGAATCGGTAATATACATTCTTGAAAATTAACTCTGGTGGTTGCTATCGGGCATCAGCGATAAACTTCCCGATTTCGCTGGCGTACGCATCGGCATACCTTGCTTTTTCCGCTTCGGTCCAGCCCAATTCGCGTGCCATCAGATCAGCAACAACCGGCAGGGAGTTTAAGGTTTCATCCCAATCGGTAATTTCAAGGCGGATGCGGCGGGCCAGGAAGTCGCGCGGGGTAACAACCATTTCATTTCGAACGGCATGCACCACTTCCGCACGAATGTACGGATACGCCGGACTGAGCCTTTCTCTCAGCTGCACATCCTCGCGCGCGAGCGACGCTACCAGGTGTGCACGCGAGCCGTACTTCCGTACGAGATGCCTTGCAATATCTTCGGGCAAAGTATACTGCGCCTGAATATCCTGCCAGCTTTTGGCTTGGTAGTTTTCACCACCGGCCAACACATAATCCGCCGTTTTACAATCCCGAGGGTTGCCCATGAGCTTATCGGCCTCGTCGATCGTGTCTTTGGCCATAAGGCGATACGTCGTCCATTTGCCCCCGAGCAAGCTGATCAGCCCCGAAGCTTCGTCTATCTCCACTTCATGGTCGCGCACAAGGCTTTTCGTCGATTTGGACGGATCGGCTGCCAGTAATGGCCGCAATCCTCCGAAACCGGCCCTGAGTTCGCTCGCATCGATCGGCTTTGCCAGGTAGGGATTCAATGTAGCGGCCAGATATTCCCTTTCCGAGCGGTTCAATGTCGGCTCCGCATCGATCTCGTCGCATTCAGTATCCGTGGTGCCGATCATCGTCGAGCCTTCGAATGGTATCGCGAACACGACGCGTCCGTCGGAAGTTTTCGGGATCAGCATGGCATATTCACTATTAAGCGTATTGTGGGGCAATGCCAGGTGCACGCCTTTGCTCGGGCGGATACGCTCACTCAGCGCCGCATTCGCCATAAGCCTGATATGGTCTGAAAACGGGCCGGTACAGTTGATCACCAGCTTCGCACGGATCGTCAACCCCTTTCCGCTCAGCGTGTCAGTAGCTTGCACGGCGCTCAGTTTACCGCTTGCGTCTTTTTCAAAACCATTCACTTCCACATAATTAGCTACCGCTGCACCATTCTCCGAAGCCGACTGTGCCAATGCGAGGCAGTACCGCGCGTCGTCGAGCTGGCCGTCGTAGTACAGCACGCCGCTGTGCAGCTTTTTCCGGTCGAGTGTCGGTATTTTGGCCAGCACTTCCTTCTTATTGAGCCATTTGCTTTTCGGCAACGTATCACTGGTAGCGAACGTATCGTAAAGCGACAAGCCGATCTTGAAATACAAGCCTTCGAACCAGGAGTTAACCGGCGTCATGAGCGCAAGCGGGCGGGCGAGGTGCGGCGCATTTTTCAACACAATGTGTCGTTCTTCCAGCCCATGCCTTACCTGTTTGAGCTGTGCGAAATCGAGCTTTTTAAATGCCTGTTCCAGGTAGCGGACACCGCCGTGGATCAGCTTGGTGGAACGGGAGGAAGTTTCGGAAGCGAAGTCCTTTTTATCGATCAGGGCCACCTTATACCCTCTCAAAACCGCATCCAGGGCACATCCGGCCCCACTGGCACCCGCGCCGATGATACAGATATCGAACAATTCATTTTGTAACCTGGCAAGCGATGTGGTGCGGTTCATTGAGAATTAAAGCAGAGTCAGCGTAGTTGGAATCAGCTGCAAAAGTACAAAGTTGCGCTCGTAATTACCCATATTATCAAATCAATATGCGTTGGCAATTTTGGTATAATAATTGCATCTTACCCACAAGAAAGTTAACATTACCGCTACCTTTCATTTACAAACTCTTTCATTTCATTAACCAAAATCTCACAAACATGGGCTTAATCTCTTTTATCAAAGGCGTTGGAGAAAAAGTATTCGGCAGTAAGGAAGCTCCCGCGGCAGCCCCCGCACCGGAAGCAGAACCGCTGCGCGCCAGCGCATTGCTCGCGCACGTGAAGTCGCTCGGACTTGCCTATAATAGCCTCACCGTCAAAACATCAGGCGATACGGTAACCCTCGAAGGCGAAGTCGCCAGGCAGGAAGATGCCGAGAAAATCTCATTGGCGGTAGGGAATGTGGAAGGCGTGGCCGTGGTAGACAATCGTCTGACGGTAGCCACTCCGGAGCCGGAAGCGACTTATCACACAGTCGTAAAAGGAGATACGCTCTCGAAAATCGCCCAGACCGTTTATGGCGACATGATGAAATACCCCGTCATCTTCGAAGCCAACAAGCCTATGCTGAGAGACCCGGACCTGATTTATCCCGGGCAGGTTTTGCGCATACCGGCGTTGAAATAGCTATAAGCTGTAAGC
>CAMLNK010000967.1 GCA_946481035.1 uncultured Dyadobacter sp.
TTCCCTAACCAACCAATCATCGCCTCACAATGCGCATCGTTTTTACTTCACTCCTTGGTTTATTCACGCTCCAAGCCTGGTCACAAGCAAGCACGCCAGAGCGGCTGGAAAAGATCCGCGCGACGTTGCCGGTTATCCAACGGCTCTACCGCGACTATTCGGAGAAAAATCATTTTCCGGGACTGGCATTTGGGCTGGTAGTGGACGGGAAGCTGCTGCTATCGGGCGCGAACGGGTTTTCCGAGATCGCTACTTCGACGAAAGCAAGTCCGAAATCCCTTTTCCGCATTGCTTCAATGTCGAAAAGCGTCACGGCAATGGGCATTCTGGCGCTGCGGAAGGAGGGGAAACTCAAACTCGACGATCCGGCCTATCTCTATATTCCCGAACTGAAAGGCATGCCCTCGCTCACGACGGACGCGCCCGCGATCACGGTCCGGCACCTGCTCACGCACATGGCCGGCTTTCCGGAGGACAATCCCTGGGGCGACCGCCAGCTCGATACCAAAGACGAAGACCTCATCGCGCTGATTTCGAAAGGTATTTCCTTTTCCAATGTGCCGGGCGTGACTTATGAATATGCCAACCTGGGCTTTGCGATGCTGGGAAAGATCATTACCAACGTTTCCGGCAAACCTTATCAGCAATATATTAATGAGGTGATATTCAAGCCGTTGGGTATGAACAGTACCATTTGGGAATACACTGAGGCACCGAAAAGCCTGCTGGCGCATGGGTATCGCTACGAAGACGACGTTTGGAAGGAAGAAGAACTCGAACACGACGGAACCTATGGGGCAATGGGCGGGCTCATTACCTCCATTGACGATTTCAGTAAATATGTGGCATTCCATTTGTCGGCCTGGCCGCCGTCGTCCGGTGCCGAAACCGGGCCGGTAATGCGCAGCGATGTGCGGGAAATGCAAATGCCCTGGAATTTCAATAGCCTGAATGCTTCCTATAAATATCCGTCCGGCCGCCCGTGTGCGATAGTCTCTGCTTACGGGTACGGTTTACGGTGGAGCAGGGATTGCGAGGGAAGGACGGGTATCGGCCACACCGGCGGTTTGCCCGGCTTTGGCAGTCAATGGCAGATTTTGCCGGAATATGGCATCGGCATCATCGCGCACGCGAACCGCACGTATGCGGGCATGGCGACGATCAATACCGCTGTGCTCGATACGGTCATTGCATTAGCGGGGTTGAAACCGTTGCCCGTCGCTGTTTCGAATATTTTAAAACAACGAAAAGACCAGCTCGTAAAACTGCTCCCAACCTGGCAAAATGCCGAACAAAGCGGCATTTTCGCGGAAAACTTCTTCCCGGATCGTTCCGTATCGCACCGCCGCAAGGAGCTGGATGCCTTGCTGGCCAAAGCGGGTACTATCACCGGCTCGACGGAAATGGTGGCTGAAAATCAGCTGCGGGGCGCATTTATGCTGCAATGTACATCGGGAAATATCCGTGTGTTTTTCACGCTTTCGCCTGAGAACCCCGCATTGATCCAGCAACTCGATTTCTCGGCTGTGAAATAATGTTTGGATAAAAATAAAGAGGGCATAGGGGTACTGAGGGCGCCAGTTGTCTCGAGAGAAACAATTTAGCGATTATGAAAAGGACTCTCTTATCACTCATCTTCATTCTTGGCCTCGGTGCAACGATAGGCGCCTTTGCACAGGATAACCAAACGCTCTTTCAAAGCCGGGGAATTTATCGCTCGGGCGGCTATGCGGCGATTTCCAATAAATTCACCAAAATCAACGGGGATTATGCCAATATGGCCGAGCTGTACGGCGGCTGGTTCATTAATCAGCGGTTTTTGCTCGGGGTAGGCGCTGCTGCTACCACCAACTATATTCCGGTACCGGCTCTGGAACAGAATTTCCCGGCCCGGAAAATGACCTATCAATATGGTCAGTTTGGATTGATGACCGAGTATGTGTTCGCGTCGACACGCAGGATACATGTCACGGCCAATTTACTGACAGGTGCCGGTTTCACAATGCAATACGATCGCCACGATTTCGACGATTGGGACTGGGATGATTGGGATGACCGCCACGATGAGGACGACGCGAAATGTTTCTTCGTCATGGAGCCGGGCGTGCAGGTAGAGTTTAATCTGCTGAAATGGATGCGGTTCAGTCCGGGTGTATCGTACCGTAAAGCATTTAATGCAAAAGGCAATGGCCTTACCGACAGTGATTTGAGTAATATCTCATATAACCTGACCCTGAAATTCGGGCGGTTTTAAGCCAGGAGGGGGATTACCTGCCGTTCACTAACTAGTGTGGCAATTAATCCCCCTTTTTCCTGAACGGTCGTCACTCTTCCCGTGCGTTCAATTAAGTTAACAGCTTGATAATCTTTGTTCAAGGGCAATAGGAACAGAAATAATGGAGTTATAATGGGATTGCACACGATTGGGAAACAAAAACAAAAGGGAAGATGCGTGTATCGGGATTTGTAGTGATCGGGTGTTTGATGCTCGTAATGTCGGCGGCCCGCGGGCAAAATGTCTACGATGTGATCGTGGCGGGCCGGACCATCGGGTCGTTGAAGGTATTTGATGAAAAAGGGGCGGACGACACAGAAACGCACCGCATCGAATCCGATTTTAAAGTGATGTTCTACAAAGGGTCGTACTCTACCCAGACCAATTACGTACAGGGAAAGCTCGTTTCTGCTACCTGCGCACACCACGTGAACGGCGATCTCAAAGAGAAAACGCTCACCAAATCCGGTTCCAAATCGTTTTATGAAGTACTGTTCTCCGGC
>CAMLNK010000968.1 GCA_946481035.1 uncultured Dyadobacter sp.
TGGCAGTTGCCATCGCATTTTCATGTCGTTTTTCAGGCAGGTTCTCCGGTTCGGAGACGGTCCATATCTGCGCCGATCCCTGCAACGCGAATGCGTTCAGCGCGATGAGCAATGCGGCTTTGTGGTAGAGTGGTTTCATGTTGATTTACGTTTAGATTGGCCCTATTTGCTTTTCAAAAACGATATCAAGGTACAATTATATTCCATAAAACAGAAAGACCAGCTTGTGACCGGTCTTCCTGTGAATATTAGCTAAAAAGCGGTTAATTTCTGCTGGATACGCCCAGTGCCGGGCTTTCAAATCCCAGCTTTTTTAAGCCGGCCTGAACCTCGGGATCTTTCATGAACAGCTTCCACAACAAACCCGTCCGGTAGTTCTCGATCATCACGATAATCGGTCCCTGGTCAATGGCGAGGTGCGATTTGGCATACCAGTTCTGCGATTCGTTGAATGCGTCGGTAAAGCCGTATTCCGACCAGATTTTATCGCCCATATCATCATAAAAATGGCGCAATGCCTTCATCGACTGCTCCGGCGTGTAGGGGAATGAGGATAATGCGGCGGTAGGGGTGATCGTGCCGAAATCGTTCGTAGGCGAATGTGCATTATAGCCGTTGTAAGTATCGCTCGCAGTCAAGCCCCAGTTGTTTTCACCATACCCTTTAAATTTGCCCGGGTTGGCGACGCAATGCTTGTAGTTGATCAGCGAGTGGTTCACATTTTGCTCCCAGTAATTGGCATACTGATCTTTCAACTGGCGCGGATCGAGACCGAGGAACGAATAGTGCGTGAAGAATAGCGGCCCGCCGTATTCGAACCCGAGCGGCAATTTCACTCCATAATATTCTTTTCCATTGCGGAAATGGTCGCTTTGCGCCCAGCATTTGTCGTAAACCTGGCGCGTAATCGGGTAACGCGGAGAAGCCGCGCCCATAATGTAGGTGATCAAAGTCTCATTGTACCCGCGCAGCTCGAAATTCATCGCCCAGCCATTGTTGGGACTCCAATGCCAGTAAAGCTGGTTCGGATTGCCGCGGGTGTACCAGTCCCATTCAGCCTCGTTCCAGATCCAGGTAATGCGGCTCCGAAGCTCTCTTTCGAGGTTGGTATCGCGGTCGAAGTATTGTCTTACGGCCAGCAATCCCTGGAAGAGGAATGACGACTCCACGAGGTCGCCGCCGTCGTCTTTCCGGCCGAAAGGGATGATCTTGCCCGTCGCCCCATTGAGCCAGTGTGGGAAAATGCCATGGTAATGGTCCGCTTTCGAGAGGAATTTGACCATTTTCAATAGTCTTGCAGCTACCGAATCGCGTGGTTGCCATTGCCGTTCGGCGGCGACGACCATTGCCATTACACCAAAACCGGTACCGCCAATGGTGCACACTTCGTCGCCATAGTCGAATGCGATGTTGCTGCGCTCACGGGCCAGGCCGCTTACCGGATGGCCGAATTCCCAGAAGTAACGGAATGTCTGCTTCTGAACAAGTTCCAGCAATGCGGTATCCGAAAGGTTTTTGGGGCGGTCGGCCGGGTTGAATGCTGCCGGTTTAGGAGGGGCAGCTTTTTTCTTTTGCGCCAGAGCGTCTGCCTGAGAGCCGGCAAATAGCGTGAGGCATAGTAGTAGTTGGAAGTATAGCTTCATAGTCGAGTAATATTTTAATGGAAGTAGGTTAATTAAAGCGCCGGACTGGTGAATCCGAGCTTTTTGAGGCCGGTCTTGACCTCCGGACTGCTCATGGAGAGTTTCCAGGGCAAGCCTGTGCGGTAATTTTCGATCATGACCACGATCGGTCCCTGGTCGATGGCAAGGTAGGAGTCGGCGAACCACAGCTGGTCGAGCGAGAATGCATCGTAGAAACCATACTCTCCCCACATTTTATCGCCGAGTTTGTAATAAAAGAATTTCAACGCTTTCATCGACTCCGCGGGCGTGTACGGGAATGCGGATAATGCAGCCGTGGGCGTGATCACGCCTTTGTCGTTGCCGGGCGAGTTGGCATTGTACCCGCTCGGGATGTCGCTCGCGGTAAGTCCCCAGCATTGGTCGCTGTACCCGTAATATTGCTGCGGGTTGGCTTTGCAATAGTTGTAGTTGATGAGGGTATGGGCCTTGTTTTGGGTAAAATAATTGACAAAACGGTCGGTGAGGCCGGTCGGGTTTAAACCTAAAAACGAATAATGCGAGAAGAACAACGGCCCACCCAGCGGCTCGCCAAGCGGCAATGTAATCCCATAATACTCTTTTCCGTTCGTAAATGTGCTGTTACCTGCCCAGCCATTGTCATAAACCGCTTTATCGATACTGTGTGTGGGCGAAGAGGCCGCCAGTGCATAGGTGATCAGGCATTCGTTCCAGCCGCGGATCTGGTGGTTCATGTCCCAGCCGTAATTAGGGCTCCAATGCCAGTAAAGCACATTTTCACCGTTCTTCCTGAACCAGTCCCATTCCACAGCTTCCCAGATTGCATTGATATCAGTCCGCAAAGCAGTTTCGGCTGCATTGCCCTCATTGAAATACTGGCGCGCGGTGAGCAATCCCTGAACGAGGAAAGATGTTTCTACCAGATCAGCACCATTGTCCTTCTCGCTGAATGGTACCACCACGCCCGTAGAACCATTGAGCCAGTGGGGAAATGCTCCGTGGAAAGTCTGCGCTTTTTTCAGGAAGCCGACGATCTTTTGCATTCTTTCCAAACCCTGCGCCCGTGTGATGAACTTCCGTTCGATGGCAATGGGGATGGTCATAATGCCAAAACCGCTGCCGCCGGAGGT
>CAMLNK010000969.1 GCA_946481035.1 uncultured Dyadobacter sp.
CGTTAACACAGGCTATTTTTTCTCAATTTTCAGCTGTATCGAATATTTTTCCTTGGTCCTGGTCGAATCGCCGAACTTGGGATAAGGATTGACCGCCGTAAGCACAAATTTGTATTTTATTCCTGCAAATGTCTTTTCTACGGTATCTGAGCCTGTTGCAGCATCGCAGGTACCCAGGCACATTTTGACGTGTTCCTTAATGCCTCCTTCGGTGGTAACGCCCGATAACAGCAGATCTACCGCCGCCCGGCCGCCCCAAATACAGGTCACGCCTTCGGGGCAACGGCTGTCCTCGACCTCAAAAAATGTGAGTGCAGCCATTGGAACGTCGTTCAGGGTAACGGTTTCCTTGTATTTGATACCATCCTCTTTTTTATCCACACTTGTGCTTTTGCAAGCCACGGCCATCATAGCCAAAAGCACGAATACATACTTTTTCATCGGGTTCTCATTTAGGTTTGTGGAAAGACGTTGGGCGGTGGGGAATGGTTGTAATGTAGGGGCGTTTTGACCGCCGACCGCCGATCATGGACCATGATTAAGTCATGTGTAGTCAGGAATGGTCATTGAAATACAATACTTGACAATACCTGACCACACTTGACCACACCTGACCACAACTGGCCACTACCGTCGCAAAAATGTAATCTGCGGTCGGTCGTCGGCCGTCAAGGGCCGCAGCCCCTAAAACACCAGCGTAAACACCGTCCCTTTTCCTACCTGCGATTCAACGTTCAGCTGGCCGTTATGTTGCTGCAAGATCTGGCGCGAGAGGCTTAATCCGATGCCGGAACCGGTTTTTTTGGTGGTGTAGAAAGGGATGAAGATGTTTTCCAAAGCCTCAGGCTCGATACCGTCGCCATTGTCTGCTACTTCGATCATCACCGTGCCATCGACCTGGTAGGCCGAAAGCGTAATGAGCCGGTTGGTTTGGTGGGAGAATGCCTCGGAAGCGTTCTTAATGAGGTTGATCAATACCTGCTGGATCTGGCTGGCGTCGGCCTTTACGGTGAGCGTTTCGGGTTTTACGGATAGTTTCCATAGTACGCCGGATTGGACCAGATCGGTTTGAAGCAATTGTAGTACTTCCTGCAAAAGCTCCGCGACTTCCAGGCTCGCGAATACAGGTTTTGGTAATGTTGTGAAATCGCGGTAGGCGTTCACGAACTGCATCATGCCTTTGCTGCGCTTTTCGAGCGTCGATAATGCTTCTTTCAAGTCATTCACAGCCTCCTGGTCATTCGTAGACCGTTCGATATCCTCATTCACTATCAGGCGCATGGTGCCTACGAGCGATACGATGGGCGTCATCGAGTTCATGATCTCGTGCCGCAGCACGCGGGTAAGGTTTTGCCAGGATTCGATCTCCTGTTGCTGCAACTCGGTTTGAATGTTTTGTAATACCACGATTTTAACCCACATCCCTCGGAGTTGAATGGCTGCCGCCTGCAATGCGAGCGGCTGGTCGTTGGGCGTGCGGTAAAGGTCGCGAACGCCCGTATCGAGGTCTGAAAGCAGTTCGTACAGGCGCGGGTGCTTTTCTTTGAGCTCGATGAGCTGGTGCAGGCGGTAAATGCCCAGCATGCGCAGCGCGGCGTTGTTGATCAGGTTAACCTGCCCATTCGCATCGAAAGTAATAAGCCCTGTTCCAATGTGCTGGACGATGGTATTCAGGTATTGCAAATTGGCTTCCTTCTCCGCGCGCGCCTGCCTGAATGCGAGCAAGACCTCATTGAACTGCTGGTTGAGCTCCTTGAACGTCCGGCCCATTTTATTGTCCGACCGGAAGTTGATCGTGAAATCCGAATACCGCACCGATTCGAGGAAATAGGTCAGCTTGCGGTTTACATTCGTGACATACTGGTACAGCAGCGACCCCTGGATGAATATGAAAATGGTACCCAGGATGTACACCAGCGTTTCATTGGTGTGCCTCGACGCCAGCCAGGCGAGGGCAACGACGCTCAGGACAATCACTATTATCCTGATCATAATCATAATGCTGAAATGCCGGAGTCCGATCATGCGGGGTAAGCGGGATAGGGTCGAGGTTTAGTTTTCGATCACACTTTGCGGCACACCCGACATTTCGCTCAGGATGTATTTTTCGAGTGACGGGATCTTGTAATGTGCCATATCAAACTTTTTATCTTCAAAAACTTCCGCCGCAGGCACCGAGATCGTGATCATACCTGCCGCATGTGCGGAGCGCAGGCCCGCGTGCGAGTCTTCGAAGGCAATGCATTCTTCGGGCAAAACACCGAGTTTTTTGGCGGTGGTGAGGTACACGGCCGGATGGGGCTTGGTGTGTTTTTCCAGCTCGCCGGAATGCCAGGTGTCAAAATAGTCAATAATTTCCAGTCTTTTCAATACCCCCTCGATCAGCTCCATGTGCGAGGCCGAGGCGACAGCCAGTTTGAGGCCTTGCTTTTTCAATTCTTTGATCAGCGTAATGGCTCCCGGCATGGCTTCGGCATTGGCGAGAATGTCGTGATGTGCTTTTTCCAGTATTTCCATTTCAAGCTCTTCGAAAGAAGGCGTGTTCCAGGGCTGGATCTGGTGGCAAAAGTCCAGGAAAAGCTTGATTGACAGTCCGGTTGTTTGCAGGCGAAGTGCTTCGGTGAGTTCAAGATTTACTTTTTGCATGACAGAACGGGCCGCTTCCGTCCACATAGGTTCGGAGTCGATAAGCAAGCCGTCCATATCGAAAATTGCTGCTTTGATCATGATCAGGGAAGTGTGGGAATTTTTGATAACCACCCAAAACTACTAC
>CAMLNK010000970.1 GCA_946481035.1 uncultured Dyadobacter sp.
TCCTTGGTAATCCTTTGGATAGAATCCCTCAGAAATATAAACCGCTGATAATTCCTGAACGATGCCAGGTGATTTCCCCCAACCGAATCGATTTTATAACTCAGATACCGGGCTTCCATTTCACTAGTCGGGCTGAGTTGTGCGTAGGTAGTGGCATTTCTCACAAAGCGCGCCGCCTTATCGAATTGCCCTCTTTCTACGTAAAACTTCCCGACTGTCAGGTAAGCCGTTGGCCCTGAGACCGAATTAAGGTTTCGCCACCAAAACTTTTCCGTCGATTCGACTTCGCTGTTCAGGCGTATTACTTCCAGATAGTAGCGTTCAGCAGTGCTGTAATTCTGCATGGCCGCATAACAATTGGCATACAGGTAAGCCACAAGCTGCTTGTTAAGCACCGTTTCAGGTTCGCCTTTGGTTTTCAAAAACGATCTGAGGAATTGAAGTCCTGCGGCCGCATTGTTGGTCTTGATTTCCGCGTCCACAAGCCTGCTGATGAGCGTGTAGGTACGTATAATGTGTATGGGACTGGTGGCTAGTACCAGTTTGTAGTACTTAATGCTGGTAGAATGCTCTCCCAGCGTATGGTAAAGGTCCCCGATAGTCCAGTAGATCGAGTTCAACTGGCTGCTATCTTTCATTACTTTCAGGTTTTCGAGTCCGAGCAGGGCATATCGCAATGCTTTGTCCAAATTATTCTGTGACTGATAGAAAGCCGAAAGCCTTTGATAGCTGGCAAAAAGCTTCCTGCCCACCCCGGCAGATTTCAAAAGGCTAAGTTCAGCTAAATAAAGGTCTTCGGTCAGATCTGTTCTATTATGGTGCAAATGAATCGTTCCTTCTTCTTGTAAGCAATCGGCAAGCTCTTCATTATCCCCAATTTCGCGATACAGCGCTTTTGCTTTTCCATAGCTGTGAATCTGCAAAGCATAGGTGTTCGCTTCGGGCAGATAGCGCGCGAGCTCATGCCACCAGTGCGCCTGTCCGGCCTTATCCCCTCTTCGCTCGTAATACCGGATCACCTCGTAGAAGCAGTTCTTTCCTTTATCGATTTCCCCCAAACGAAAATGGTATTTCGCCTCGGCAATGCCGCTTTCAGTTAACCAATGTCTCGATTGAAGCGTTATGCTCAATCGATTGGCCTGTTGCAGGTACGGATAGGCATTCAGCAATTCGCCGGGTCGTGCATCCTTGTCGTTGATATAATATTCGGCCAAAACCAACAAAATCCGGATGTATTGCTCGCCATGCACTTTTTGAAGAATCTTTTTTGCCCCGGCTAAGTCTCTCTTTTGAAGCAGCGATTTGCATTGAATGAATGTAGCTCCGATACGGCCTTCCGTAAACCGCAGGGAATTACTAAGCGTCTCTGCCGCACTTGCAAAAAGAATGGAACTGTCTGCCGAGCCCCGCGAGTCGTTCCAATGATAAATGCTGCTGATTCTAAGAAGCAGATTCACCTTGGCGGTATCGTTCTTCTGCGTTTCAAGTTGATGAATATAGGACGAAAGCGATGTGTAAGGATACCGCCCGACGTCCAAATGGCTCATGGTCGGTTGTGCGGCCAACCAGTGGCTGAAAACAATCAGAAGGGCCGCGAAGAAAATAGCTTTACAGGTCATAATCCAACGAGTTGAGCTTGCATATAGTGACGTCAAAAACAACTGGCGATCTTGAAATTACGGGATTTCCAAAGGGCAATCAACACGTTCTTTCCAACTTTTTTTATGCTTTTGAAAAACATCAAGAAATGGCGATATATCGTATCAAAACCATTTATAAAAAATATTCAATTAACTAATAATCAAACAATTACATATTGGCACAAACTTCGTATAGTAACCAAAAATATTTCACTTCATTATCATCTTTTATCACAATATTATGGACAAATTACGAAGGCATATCGAGGAAATTACGCCGGTTAGCGACGATGAATTTGCGTACATCAGAACTTTCTTCACCGTCAAAAAAGTAAGGAAACATCAGTTCCTGATACAGGCCGGAGATAAAGTTTCCTCCGAATACTGGATTGCGAACGGCGCATTCCGCGCGTTTTATGTGGACGACAGCGGCAAGGAACATATCCTGCAATTTGCGCTCGAAAATTCCTGGCTCTCCGATTACAATGCATTCTTTCATCAGACAGAATCGAATGTAAACGTCGTGTGTATGGAACAAGCCGAGGTGCTATGCCTCTCACTTTTTGCGCGGGAGAAACTGGCGGCGGAACTGCACAAGATGGAGCGTTTTTTCCGGATGAAGGTAACAACGGGATACACTGCCCAGCAGCATCGGATCATTTCATTGCTTTCCCAGAATCCGAAGCAACGCTATGAGGAATTTGAAAACCGGCATCCCGAAATCATCCGGAAAATACCCAAAAAATATATAGCGGAATACCTGGGTATCAGCCGCGAAACATTGAGCCGCCTCTACCCTGCCGACCGACGTGACTCATAACCCGAGTGTGACGACGGTCACAGAATAATAGTGATTTGGTTCAACCATTTGATTCGCGGTTCAACTGAACTTTGCCATCAACAAAAGTATCCTGCATGAAGGCCTGATTTAGTAACCACGATAGCTAAAAACCATGAAAGCGTTGATCATCGGAGGAACAGGTGCCACGGGCAGGGACCTTATAAATGTGCTGCTCTCGGACCCCGATTACACACACATAGTCAGTTTCGTGCGCCGGTCGGCAGGCGTTGTGCACCCCAAACTGACCGAGTATATTATCGACTTCAATGAACTGGACAATTACGGCGCAT
>CAMLNK010000971.1 GCA_946481035.1 uncultured Dyadobacter sp.
TGGGCGGGGAATTTACCGAGTTGAGACCGGCCGCAGAAAGAGGCTAAGCGCGGGTTATCCGGTCCGCTTTACTGTTTTTTTCATCACATCCCCCCCTTATTGAACATTTGTAGCATTAGTTTCAACAAATGTACTCCTGGCGACTCCAAGAATTATCTACCTTTGTTCGCCAATAAATTAAATATAATATTGGAAAAATGATGAGTTGGCAATGCCGATATAGGAGCAGTATGTGTGGGGAATATATTGTCAATTTGACAAATAATACAGGGGAGACTTCCAGGCCTCCATTTCCGGATCAGTTAAATAGTTGGTATTCAATATAAAAAATGGTTACAGCAATTATGACTATGTTAAGACCTTTACCGCTCCTGGCGGGGCTGCTTATGCTGACAACCGCCTCTCTTGCACAAAACAAACCGATGGAAATGCCCACGGGGTACGACGTGGTGCGTCAGGATGCGGCGGCAGGAAAAATAGACACGCTTCAATACCAATCCAGGACGGTAGGCAATAGCCGGAAAGCGCTGGTTTACACGCCGCCCGGGTTTTCAAAGAAGAAAAAGTATCCTGTGCTGTATCTGCTGCATGGCATTGGCGGTGATGAAAAGGAATGGCTGAAAGGCGGTAATCCGCAGGTGATCCTGGACAATCTGTATGCAGAAAAGAAGATCGAGCCGATGATTGTGGTGATGCCTAATGGGCGTGCTATGAAAGACGACCGCGCAACGGGAAACATCATGGCACCAGACAAGGTCGCAGCTTTCTCAACATTCGAAAAGGACTTGCTGACCGACCTTATCCCGTTCATCGAGAAGAAGTACCCGGTGCTTTCCGACAGAGAAAGCCGTGCGATTGCGGGCCTATCGATGGGCGGCGGGCAGTCGCTCAATTTCGGGTTGGGTAATCTGGATAAATTTGCCTGGGTGGGAGGGTTTTCATCTGCACCTAACACGAAAAAGCCGGAAGAACTGATGCCTGATCCCGGGAATGCCAAAAGCAAACTGAAATTGCTCTGGCTTTCCTGCGGTGATGACGACCGGCTGATCACTTTCAGCAAGCGCACGCATGATTACCTTTTCGAGCATGATGTCCCGCACGTCTATTACATCGAGCCGGGAGTCCACGATTTCAAGGTTTGGAAAAACGGCTTGTACATGTTTTCGCAGTTTTTGTTTAAACCTGTCGATGTCCAATCGCTGTCCAGGTACACTATCCTCGGCACGCCGGCATCGACAAACGTCCGATCGGCGAAATATCCCCAGATCCTGCCCGACAACCGGGTAGTGTTCCGCACGAAAGCGCCCAATGCGCAGAAAGTGCAGGTTGATTTGGGCAAAAAATACGATATGGTCAAAGATACTGCCGGAGTTTGGTCGGTAACCACCGATTCGATCGGAGAGGGGTTCCATTACTATTCGCTGCTGATCGATGGTGTCGCGCTGGCTGACCCGGCAAGCGAGACTTTTTACGGAATGGGCAGAATGGCCAGCGGCATTGAAATACCTTTCCGTAAGGGAGGTTATTATGCACTGCGCGAAATACCTCACGGCAATGTGCAGATCCAGCGCTACCTGTCGAAGGCCAGTAATTCCTGGCGGGAAATGTACGTATACACGCCTCCGGGCTACGACGCCTCGGCCCAAAAGTATCCCGTGTTGTATCTGCTGCATGGCGGCGGTGAAGACCAGCGGGGCTGGGCTACCCAGGGCAAAACCAATCTGATTCTGGATAACCTGATCGCGGAAGGCAAAGCTAAACCAATGCTGATCGTGATGATGGATGGAAATTCGGGAATCCCGCTTGGCCCGGGTAGCCTTGGCACAGCCGGCGACGGTTTTCTGAAAGCCTTCGAGAATGAAATAAAATCAGGCGCGATACCTTTTGTGGAAAGTACCTACCGGGTGGAAGCCAACGCGGCAAACCGGGCCCTGGCCGGCCTTTCGATGGGAGGTATCCAGACGCTCTATGCCGGCATTAAAAACACGGACATGTTCTCTTCGCTCGGTGTGTTCAGTTCGGGCTGGTTTGCGAATAATAATGCATTGTCGGGTCCGCATTACGAGTTTGCCAAAACGAACTCGGCTACTATCAACAGCAACCTGAAAAACTTCTGGATTTCGATGGGCGGCCCCGAAGACATTGCCTTCAAGAACTGTAAGAGCATGCTTGCCAAATACGACGAGCTTGGCATTAAATACCAATACAGCGAATATCCCGGCGGACACACCTGGCCGGTTTGGAGGCACGATCTGTTTGGGTTCGCTCAACTGCTGTTTAAATAACATTTCAATATAAGCGCTCTGCGCATAAGACAACCTGGAATCCGATCATGCATTGGGTTCTTTTAGATGTGGTAGTTAACTTTGGCCGAAGGATTCACTTTGGCCAATTTCGTTTATCCAGGTATTGAACAAGCTGAAATACGCGGAACCGCCTCAGGGACTTGAATGACAAACCTTAATCTGAATTTTGGTGGTGAAAAGACAACGTCCGTGGAAGATCAGCGTGTTGGTGATGGCGCTTCTGCTTATTCATGCCTCATTCCGATTATTTGCGCAGCAGCGCCGGTTTGTTCATGTCGATGCCCGCCAGGGTCTTTCCCATGCTCACGTCAAAGCGATTTACCGGGATAAAAGCGGTTTCCTGTGGATTGGCACGGAATCAGGCCTTAACCGGTTTGACGGTTATTCGATCAAGGTTTTTCGGAATGACGCTTCCGACCCCGCATCGCTGTTTGACGATGATATCGCGGCGTTATTTGAAATGC
>CAMLNK010000972.1 GCA_946481035.1 uncultured Dyadobacter sp.
CACGAAGCCTCCTGAAACGACTGCGATTTTGGCGCTTTGATTACCGATACTTTTCAATGAGACAAATACGCCATTCGTGTTAGGGAAAACGGCCTCATTCTTGGAAGGAGGGTTTGGAATCCCGGAAGCCCATTGCACACCGGGATAGCCAACTATATTCGAAATTGCAGGCTGACCCGAAACGATATTGTATCCGGATGGAACACAGTTACTGCACACCGGACTCGTAAAAGTTTCGGGAAAAACCTGGCTATATGCCAAATGAACACCGGCCATACAGATGGCCAATAACAGAAGGATCTTTTTCATGGTGACTATGCCTGTTTTGATAGGGACGCGTCGCGCTTTTGGCGATCGGCAGGGCTAATTACAGCACTTATCAGGTACTTGGTGGCGACCAATGAACATTCGGTAGTCGTGAATTAATTTACGGTTCCAACCGGGTGGTTCACGATGTTCCAAAGTATAGGACCTCTATGCAAATTTTTTGGCTTAACCTCCCTAGCTTTGCGATCTGATCTTTCCTCGTTTATATGTTGCGTGTTTTCTGTTTGCTGATATCCTTATCAGGTTACACACCTGTTTTTGCACAATCAGGCTTTCAGGTAATTCCCTTGGGCGTAAAAGGAGGTACAACGGACGGAAATCTTTCCGCGTACATGCTCGCGCCTGCGGGAGCGGACGCTTATGTGTGCCTGGATGCGGGAACGGTAAGTAACGGTATCGAAAAGGCCGTCGGGAAGAAAGCGTTTAGTGTGAATGCGGAGACGGTCCTGAAAAAATATATCAAAGGCTACCTCATTTCGCATCCGCACCTCGACCATATTTCGGGGATGATCATCAACTCGGTAGACGATACCGTGAAGCAGGTTTATGCGATGGAGCATTGTATTAATGTAATGAAAGCGCATTACTTCAACTGGCAGAGCTGGCCTAACCTGGCGAATGGCGGCAACGCGCCCGCATTGAATAAATATCGCTACCAGCAACTGGCGGAAGGTATTGAAACGCCGGTAGCGGAGACGGAGATGTCGGTGCAGGCATTCCCGCTGAGCCATTCCAGGCCCTATTCCAGTACGGCGTTTCTGATGAAGCATGGCGATGCATATGCCCTTTATTTCGGTGATACCGGGCCGGATGAGGTGGAGCAGACGGACCATATGAAGCGGGTTTGGACTGCCGCGGCACCGCTCGTTAAGTCGGGGAAATTAAAAGGTGTTTTCCTGGAAGTATCCTATCCCAATGCGCAATCCGACCGGCATTTGTACGGGCATCTTACGCCGAAATGGTTTATGAAAGAGTTTGAAGTATTAGCGGGTATGGCCGGAAAGGAGCATTTGCGTAACCTGAATGTGATCGTGACCCATATCAAGCCAGTCGGAAATAACGAGGAAACGATACGAAAGGAACTGAGTGCAGCCAATAACCTCGGGTTGCGACTTATTTTTCCAGAACAAGGCGTGAAATTCGAGTTGAGGTAAATGTAAAAGGCGGGTACCGATCCCGCCTTTTGCTATTTGAACAAACTAACCTGCCCGCTCGCGACCCTTGGGTCGTAAGGGACTTGCAGTTCCATTCCCAGCTCTTTGTTTAATTTTTGGATCAAATAGGAGGACAGCAACGGTGATGCTTCCTCGTGGTTCTGGTGTACAAAGAAGTAGATATTCCGGATACCTTCCTCGGCCCAGAGTTTGAGCCGCTCGATCCAATCATCCAAACGCGTATAATCCGAATCTACATTGGCGCCGTTATAGCGGATGAAGGCAGTCGGTGTGGTGAGCCGCATGTGCAGCAAGTCACGGCGCCCGGCCGAATCGGTGACGATATGCGTGATGTTTTTCTTTTCGAGCAGGCTATACAGGTCCTCGCTGTTGAACGAGCCGTCGTACCAGCCAGTGTGGCGCAGTTCCAGCGCCAGCGGAAAGCCCGAGGGCCACTCTTCGAGGTATTCTTTTAAAATTTCCCAGTTTTTAGGACCGAAATTGTCGGGCATTTGCAGGAAAAGCATTCCGAGTTTGTCCTGCAAATGAGCGATACCGTCGAGGAAAATGTCGGTGGGCTCTTTGGCGTCTTTCAGCCGTTTCCAATGGCTGACACTCTGGTGCAGCTTGGGGAAGAACTTGAAACCCGCCGGAGTTTTGGCATACCAGGTTTCGATGGTTTCGACAGGAAAATTATTGTAAAAGGTCGCATTCAGCTCGATGCTGTTGAACTGCGTTGCATAGTACGCCAATTCGTCCTTGGTACCTTTCGGATAAAAACCTTTGAGGTCGGTTTTGTTCCATTTGGCGCATCCGATGTAGATTTCCGGTTTTCCGCCTTTTGCCGCATTCAGCAGCGCCTTGTTGGCGGGAGCGTCAGGCGGTAATGTAAAATCTATACTGTCGGCATCGTCAACTTTTCCAAATTTCATGACTGGTCAGGTTAGGATGATGAATAAAAATCAATCTGGCAAGCCTCTCAGACTTGCCAGATATTGATAATCAGTTGGTTATCTGCCGAAATCGTCCTGGACACGAACGATATCGTCTTCGTCGGATGGATTGGAAGGATCGGTATGTTGCCAGATTTCAGCTACAAAACCCCATTCGTTAACTCCTACGAGGCGGTGGCGTTCGCCTTTTTTGAGATTTACAACCGTGCCGATCGGCAATTGCTGCAATTCGGTTTCTTCGTCGGTGTCGCTGATCACGATGCCTGCGTTTCCGCCGATTACTTTCCAGATTTCGGCGCGGCGGTGGTGATATTGCCATGAAAGGCGCT
>CAMLNK010000973.1 GCA_946481035.1 uncultured Dyadobacter sp.
AGGAAGGTTATTTTCGCAGCGCAAAAACGTGTAGCAGCCTTACCCAGTGAGGGTGACGCCGACCGCTCGTTGGTCGTAGTGATCAAACCGACGGCTGTTTCGAGCTATAAAAATATGGTGGACGCGATGGATGAAATGGCGATTACAAAATCAAACAGGTATGCGCTGGTCGACCAGCTTACCGAAGCGGAAACAAAGCTGCTCGGTGACAGGATTCTCGAAAAGTAAGACTTGCTAATCCATCACCCGCGATTTTCGGTCGGTAAGAGCATACCATTGCACGATGGCCAGGGCGGCGAGCAGCAACGGAGCGGCGATCAGGTTCACGACGTCCCAGCCCCAACGGTCGAGCGCGGCGCCGGCGAGGAACGAGGCAATGGTGGCGACGGCATATACCGTGAAATCGTGAAATGCCTGACTCCTGGCCCGGTCGCCGATGGCGTACGATTTGGTTAGCAGCGCTGAGCCTCCGATGAACATGAAGTTCCAGCCTACTCCAACGAAGATCAGCCCGGTGGTGAAATGGAACAGGGCGGTGCCTGAGAGGGCTAGTGCTAAATGCACTACGAATATCAAAATCCCGCAGGAGATAACCTTCGCCGCGCTGAAACGCTGGATAAGGTCGCCGGTAAAAAAAGATGGCACAAACATGCCCAGCACATGCCACTGGATGACAAGCGACGAGTCATCGGTATTGTATCCGCATATTTTCATGGTGATGGGCGTCGCGGTCATGACCATCACCATCACCGCCGAACCTACCGCCGAAGAAGCGACGGCACCGATGAATGCAGGTCGTTTCAGGATCCCGGAAAGTGGCTGCCCGCTCCGGGCTGGTTCGGGAATGGCTGCCTGGCGCGTGTCGTGCCTAATACCCGATACGGCGGCGAGCGCAAAGAGCGACAATGCCATAATCGACAAATAAGAATACAGGAAAGGTATATCGCCGATGTCTTTGGTGAACCGGGCAATGGACGGCCCGGCAACAGCGGCGAAAACGCCGCCCGAAACCACCCACGAAATAGCCTTGCTCTTGTCGCTTTCCGGCACCGAATCCGCCGCCGCGAACCGGTAGTACTGCGAAAAGCCCTGGTATGCACCGATGAATATATTACCCAATACGAAGAGCCAGTAGTCGACCAGGTAAATGCCGAGCGAGGTCAATGCTCCTGCCAGAAAACCCAGTCCGATCCCAAAGAAGAACCCTTTTTTCCGCCCGTATTTTTTCATAAACATCGATGCGGGAATCAAGGTCGAGGCCGTTCCGACGCTGACCACCGCGATGGGCAGCGTTGCGAGCGCCTTATCCGCAGCGAGATTATAGCCTACCAGGCCCGACAATGCCGCCACCAATATCCCTACGGTTTGGAAAAAAGCCTGACCGGCTACGAGCGGAAAGACATTTGCAAGAAACCGGCCCCTTTCATTGATCGGCATAGCAGAATACTAACATTTAGGCAGTTACAGACGAAAAGCCTCGCAATATTATCGCAATGACGGAAACCTCCGCGCCTTTTGATAGGTTATTTCGCTCCGCCGCCGCTGTTTTGCTATTTTTAGCTTCGCTAGGAAAACTTTTGGTTATGCATCTACCTTCTCCCGATGAAGTCCGGACGATCGGCACCATTACCGACGCTACGATCCGCAACTTGCGCATTACGCAATGCTATGGTGAGCTTTCGGCCGCATTCATTACCCGCACAGGCCCCGTGGCAAACTGGTGTACGTTCGCGACCTGGGCATCGAAGCAAGCCGGCCAGAGCATCCGACGCGAGGACCTGCTGCGCAGTGTGGAGGCCAGGCTGAACCTCGCCCAGCTGGACGAGTTGAAGGTGCTGTGGCGCATTGCCGGAGAATTGGGTATCGATGCAGCCTTGCAGCAAAAGCTGTTCGGCATTATCCGCAACACCTGGCTGGCCGGCATTATCGATCGCATCAGTGAGGCTGTCGGTCGCGGCAACCGGAAGGTATTTGAAGAAATCGGCTGGGAATTTGCCCGGTTCCTTTCTACGTGCTTCCAGGATGCGGCTTTTGACCAGCAGCGGCTGGATAGTTTTTGCAATGATCTTCGGCCCGGCAATCCCCCCGACGGCCAGCAATACCTTCAACAGGCATTTACCAATTACTACCACGCATTCTTCGAGCAGGATGCCCAGCTGCGGACCGAATTGCAGCTGCTGGCCAACCTCGAAATAGGGTTTCACGAACAAACCCGCCTGCAACCGGAAATCGCGGCGTCGCTGAATGCGGCGTTTGCGGCCGACAAGGAGATTGTCCGCAAGAAAATCACCGATGCTTTTTTCCCGCCGGACAGCTGGCTGGCGCGTATCCGGCTGGGTTACCTGAAAATCACCGGGAAAACATCACGGCTCGACGCGGCCATCGATCAGCTGATGAACCGGCTGCAAGGCATTGTCCGGGAACAGCTCACGGCCCATCTTATGACATTGACGCTCCCTCCCGACCTGCGCCTCTCGCTGGGCAAGGATTTAAATAAGGTTTACCCGGCCCCCGTGCTACACCTCTCGTGCGAGGCGCTGCTTACGTTGCTTTCCAAAATCGATCCCACACCCAACAGCCTCATCCAAAGCGGGGCCGTCGATTGGGCCGACTTGCCTGATCGTATGCATTTTATCACGGAATTGTTCCGCTGCTACCATATCGATCCGGTGCTGTATTCCGATGCATTTACACCGCAGCAGGTACTGGATATGAAAGCGGGAAAGTTACCGGCGGGGCGGCTTTAAGAACCTGTAAATAAA
>CAMLNK010000974.1 GCA_946481035.1 uncultured Dyadobacter sp.
CTTGTTGCACCCATGCGGCCGGTCGCCAATGATCGGGTGCAGGATATGCGCCATATGCTTGCGGAGCTGGTGCATCCTTCCGGTAGCCGGGTTTAGCTTGACCAGAGAATAGCGAGAAGTAGTATGCTTCCCGATTGCAAATGGTACCTCGGAGCGTAGTAATGTTTCAAAATAGGTAAGTGCGTCCTGGGTCACTCCGTCGTCCCGTCTCAAAGGGTAGTCGATAGTGCCCTCGTCGGGCGTGTAGCCGCGTACGATGGCGTGATAAGTTTTGGTGACTTCGCCGTCCATGAATTTTCGCTGCATTTCGCTGTTGGTGGCTTCGTCCAATGCGAACAGCAATACGCCTGAGGTCTTGCGGTCGAGGCGATGGACGGGGTAAACTCTCTGCCCCAGCTGGTCGCGCAGGAGTTGCACCGCAAATACGTCGGCGTCGCTGGCAATGGGCGAGCGGTGTACGAGCAGACCATTGGGCTTATTGATAGCAACCAGGTGCTCGCATTGAAACAAAATTTCTAACGGGTCCATTCTGAAATTTAAAAGCGGGGAATTTTATCCCAAAAGAGGAGGTCAATGTGTCGAAAGTCGCCAACGAATGCGGTTTGCTAACCATGTTCTACAACATTAGGGCTGCATACCTAACTAGTTGGATTCATTGTTCTTTTTTGAGTGCCGGATCCGGAACCTGATCACGCCCCATAATACGAGGTACAATATCCCAAGCAACATCCCGATCTCCATCGCGAATACCCAGGCAGTGCGATCGAGCAGGCTCTCGAAGAGGTGATTGATAATGGCCCTGGGCTCGTGGATGATGTCCCAGCTATTCATGCGCCTAACGCGGCCGAGGTACACGCCAAAACCCGCCAGCGGCAGGCTGACAAGCAACAAAGTATTGGCAGGTTTCCGGTTAAATACGCGCCGCCAGGAGCGGTGGATCCAGTAAAGCGACACCAGGCCATTGAAAAGGCTCACTTCGGCATAAGAAAACAACATGATGATGTCATGCCATGTAAGGTCGCGTTGGTAATCTACGGTCAAATGCGCAAGATCGGTGATCATGTAGGGCGCATTCGGGAAGAATGCCAGCCAGGCCAGGCTGAGAACCCCCAGAACCACCGGAATGTTCTCGAATCGCTTCGTGAGATTATCTGCAAAAAAGGCGATAATGAGCGGTATCCAACTCAGAAAGAGGTTCCAATCGAGTGAAAAGTCAACCGGGGAGTTGAAAAGGATGCGGACAAGGTGGAAAAATACCGCAAGCAGGCTCAGAACCAAAAGCAGTAGCAGCGAAAACAAGCCCTCCATCGTAATGATGGGAGGATCGGATACGCTGAATTTATAATTCCTTATCCAATCTATCAAACGGTCCAAGTGTACGTAATTTAAGTTCTTTCATGACGAATAAGCAAGACAAACAATGCTCACGTCTGACCAACTCTGATCAAGAGGCCTGTGCCTCAGTAGGGTTTACGGTTTTCGGCTGATCCTTTTTAGGTCTCCTCCGCTTGTTCCTGCGTTTCGGCTTAACGTCGGCCGAAGCCTCGGGGCCTGTTACCGCGCCGGCAGTGTCCTGGGACTTTGCTTCGCGATGTGGCTTTCTCACTGAAGGCGCTCCCGGTCCATCTTTCTTCTTCTTATTCCTGTTATTGTTACGCCCACCCGAACGAAAACGTGGCGGCTCAAATGCAGGAGCCTCGCCCAATCCCAATTCCGCGGTGACGGATTTCTTTTCCAGTTCCTTCTCAAAAAGCCTTTCGATCTTCAATACATATTTCTGATCGTGCTCATTGATGAACGTCATGGCAGTACCTTTTGATTCGGCGCGTGCCGTACGCCCTATACGGTGCACGTAATCCTCGGGGTCGCGGGGAACGTCGTAGTTCACCACATGGCTGAGATTATCAATATCTATGCCGCGGGATAATACATCAGTCGCAACGAGTATCGGAAACTGCCGGTTTTTGAAATCGCGCAGCACAATTTCACGTTCGGCCTGCTCCGAATCAGACGAAATACCATGCGCACCGAGCCCCAGCTTCCGCAATGCCCGTACAATCGGCTCCACGGTCGATTTACGGGAAGTAAACAATACCATACTGATATTTTCGACGCCTTTCAGCAAATGCATCAGCAAGGGCAATTTCTGCTCGTCTCTGGCCAGATAAAACTGCTGGTCGATGCGGTCGGCCGGGCGCGAAACGGCCAGCCTGATCTCTTCGGGATCTTTCAGAATGCGTTTGGCCAGGTCACCGATCTTGGGCGGCATCGTGGCGGAGAACATCAGCGTCTGCCGTTCGGTGGGCAGGTAGCTCATGATTTTCATAATGTCTCCGAGGAAACCCATGTCGAGCATGCGGTCGGCCTCGTCGAGGACCAGATGCCGCAAATCACGGAAATGGACATAACCTAGCTGCAAATGCGCAATGAGCCGGCCCGGGGTAGCAATAATAATATCAGCGCCCTGGGTCAATGCTTTTTTCTGCTGATCCCATTCGGGGCCTTTGTTGCCCCCATACACCGCAATGCTGGTAGCACCTACAAAATAGCCCAAGCCCTGGATTTGCTGGTCGATCTGCACGGCGAGCTCGCGGGTAGGCACCAAAATCAGTGCACCGGTATGCTCATTGGCCTCATGGGCCACTTTGTCGAGAATAGGAATCAGGTAAGCGGCTGTCTTGCCGGTTCCCGTTTGTGCGCAGGCGAGCAGGTCTTTGCCGCTGAGAATGTGTGGTATAGCCTGCTCCTGGATAGGCGTTG
>CAMLNK010000975.1 GCA_946481035.1 uncultured Dyadobacter sp.
AAGTAAAACTCAATGTAAACTGACCACATGAAACGCTTACTGAAGACATCACCCCTGATTCATGGTTTTCAAAAATACTTGTTAGGTAAAGTGCTCGTAATGACCTGCATCATAACGTTGCTTGATCTCTGCCATCAGCTACTCGGAATACAAATGCTCTCACGGTGCTTCGTCAGATGGCACCCTGTCAGAATCGTTCCAAATTGTTTTTCCCTTCGAATAACTTGGAAGCATGGGCTCACCTTAATATCTTCAACAAGTGCCGATCTGTACATTTCTGATGCCCGTTTTCGAAAGTAATCCCAGGCGATGTCCTTCACCGGCGCTCTTAGATACTATCCGACCCGACGACCTTCAACCCTTAAATCAGCATTTTACGCTATGCCATCATACTATCAAATTGAAGCAGAAGAGGTCATGCATGAGCTGGCCAGTACTTACCAGGGCCTGTCATCTGCAGAAGTAGTCCGGCGCCAGGCTGAATCCGGACTGAATATGCTAGTGACAGCTAAACAGCGGTCTAAATGGGCGATACTACTGGGGCAGTTTAAGGATGTGATGATCATGATCCTGATCGCAGCTGCCGTAATTTCCTTTTTTGTCGGCGAGCATGTCGATGCCTATGTGATTATCGGCATCATTATAGCCAATGCGGTGATAGGGTTCTTTCAGGAATATAATGCAGAGGAATCCATGAAAAAGCTGGCGCAGATTTCCGCCCAGCATGCGATCACCATCCGTGAGGGTGGCCATCAAGAAGTGGATGCAACGGACCTTGTTCCGGGCGATCTGGTGGTACTGGAAGCCGGCAATATTGTTCCCGCCGACGGGCGCCTCCTCAAAATCAGCGCTTTTAAAACCCAGGAAGCCATCCTTACCGGCGAAAGTCATGCGATCGAGAAGGTGCTCAGGCCTGTTTCAGGCAAAGGTCTACTCCCCGCTGACCAGCTCAATATGGTTTTCAAAGGCACCGTTGTCGCCAACGGCTCCGGACAAATGCTGGTCACCAGCACCGGCATGCAAACGGAGATCGGGCGCATTGCCGGACTGTTGGAACAGGAGGCAACCGTTACTCCTTTGCAGCAGCGAATGAAAAAGTTCAGCAAAGTACTGGTGGTAGCGATTATCATCATTTGCACGCTCGTGTTCGGGTATGGACTGTTCAGAGACGAGCAGCCGCTCGCGATCTTCATGACGGCACTCTCGCTGGCCGTGGCGGCGCTTCCCGAGGCCCTGCCAGCCGTCATTACAGTCGGGCTGGCTAACGGGGCGGCAAGAATGGTACGCAACAAAGCGCTCATCCGAAAGCTGCCAGCAGTCGAAACCCTTGGTTCGGTCACCTATATATGTACTGACAAAACAGGGACTCTGACCCGAAATGAGATGAGCGTCGAAAAAACCTGGGCTGCCCGTGAGTGGGAGGACCTGTTTCCCTTCGCTTGCATGCTCAACAACGAGGTGCATTTCGATCGGAATGGCCGTTTGATGGGTGATCCAACCGAAACGGCTCTGATCCGTTATGCGGAAACCCGGGGCATTACCCGGGACGATGCCGAACAGAAATATCCCTTGCTGGAAACACTCCCGTTCGATTCGGAACGTATGAGAATGGCTACTTTGCATAGCTATGAAGACCGGTATCTATTGCTTATCAAGGGGGCGCCATCCCGAATCACCGAGGTATTGAAAGAACAAAGCCAGGACTTGCTGGATCAAAATCGCGATTGGGCCCGCCAGGGACTACGGGTCCTGTTTTTTGCCTATAATATACTGGACAAGCGGCCTGCCAGACTAACCGTGGAGGACGAGCATTCACTTATGTTTCTGGGTATGGCAGGGATGATTGACCCGCCCCGCGAAACCGTGGCTGAGGCAATACGGGATTGCAGGACGGCAGGCATTAAAGTGGTCATGATCACCGGCGACCAACCGCTAACAGCCACTTCCATTGCAGAACGCCTGGAAATTGCCGGTATGGGAGAAGTCAGGGCTCTGACGGGAAAAGAACTGATGGAGCTGGACGATGCGCAATTACAGGCTGTGGTACAGGAGATCTCAGTATATGCGCGCGTTTCTCCAGAACAAAAACTCAGGATTATCCGCGCATTGCAAAGCCAGGGAGAAATCGTGGCCATGACGGGCGACGGTGTCAATGACGCCCCTTCCCTCAAACAAGCCGATATCGGCGTGGCCATGGGCATCACCGGGACGGATGTGGCGAAAGAGGCGTCCGAAATGGTATTGCTGGACGATAATTTTTCCACGATCGTCAGAGCGGTGAAGGAAGGGCGCAGGATTTATGACAATATCCGCAAATTTATCGTGTACGTGCTCTCGTGCAACCTGGGCGAAATTCTCGTCATTGCTTTGGCTCCGCTATTGGGGCTGGACATCCCGTTGCTTCCCATTCACATACTCTGGATCAACCTCGTCACAGACGGGCTGCCGGGCGTGGCGTTAGCGGCTCAACGGGGTGAAAAGGGAATCATGCACCGCGCTCCAGTACCGCCTGGCCAGAGTATGTTTGCGCAGGGGCTGGATGTCCGGATCATCGTAACGGCTGTGCTGATGGCCTCGGCCGCCTTTATTTTGCAGATGCTGGCCGCCAGAAACGATATGCCCGTCGCTACCCAGCGAACGATGGTATTTACAATGCTGTGTATTGTCCAGTTGGGCAATGCCCTGAGTGTTTCCTCCCTCAGGCATTCGGTGTTCACCGCCGGGCTGTTCCGAAATATCCCTTTACTGCTCAGCATCA
>CAMLNK010000976.1 GCA_946481035.1 uncultured Dyadobacter sp.
GCAATATCGTGCTGTCGGATGAGGATTTTAAAACACTGTCCTGATCATGAGCGACTATCAAAACAAAGTGGTGATCGTAACCGGTGCCGGAAACGGCATTGGAAGCGTTGTAGCTACGCATTATGCCCGGCGCGGTGCCGCCGTGGCACTATTGGACCGTGACTCGGAAGGGCTGCGGGCGGTTCAGGAAACATTGGAAAATGAAGGTTCCAAAGCCATTTCCCATGTGATCGACCTGACCAATCCCGATGAAATTCTGACCGGCGTCGAGGAAGTAAAAAAAGCGCTTGGAAGAATAGATGTGCTGATCAACAATGCAGGTCTGGGCCGCACGAAATCACCTTATGAACTGCCCGTCGACGATTGGGATTACGTGCTGAATACCAACCTGCGGGGTACATTTTTGTGTTCGAGAGAAGTTGCGAAGATCATGCGCACACAAGGCAAGGGTGCGATTGTGAACATAGCGTCCACGCGGGCGCTGATGTCCGAGCCCAACACGGAGGCATATGCGGCTTCAAAAGGCGGAATTCTGGCACTGACGCACGCATTGGCGATTTCACTCGGTCCCGACCACATTACCGTGAATGCCATCAGCCCCGGATGGATCGAAACCGGCGATTATAGCCAGTTGAAAACCTCCGACCATGCCCAGCACCCGGCAGGCCGGGTGGGTAAGCCCGACGACATCGCGCGGGCGTGCCTCTACCTGACCAACCCGGAAAATGACTTCATCACGGGCGCCAATCTGATCATCGACGGCGGCATGACGCGCAAGATGATTTATGAAGAGTAACTATTTCTCGATTTTTTTCAGCTCACCGTCCAAAAAGCTTTTAGGCAACCATTTCGTACCGATCATCACGCCTTCGATCGTTTTGGTATTACCGATATTTTCCAGTGGATTCGCTGCAAGCAGCACCAGGTCCGACACGTTACCGGCCTTAATAGCGCCCGAATTCGTTTTATTCAGATAACTGGCGACATTCACAGTCCCCGTTTTCAATGCCTCGTAGGGCGTCAGTCCGGCGTCTACGAGGTATTTCAATTCATGATGCGTCGCAAAACCGGGCACATTCAATACCTGCGGCGCGTCGCAGCCCAGTAGCAGCTGCACACCGCCCCTCTGGCAAGCAAGAATCAGTTTGCGGCGGATATTGACAAATGCCTCTGCCCTTTCCTTGTTGAATTTGGGGTTATTAACGTAGCTGCTTTTTGCATTCAACCAGTTCTTCTTTTCCTCGGCGGTCATATACTTCCATTCCGGGGCGTTTTCATAGGCCGAGGCCGGTAGCGGAGAAAGCCAGCGCTCGGCAATGGCCTGCGTGGGTACTACGCGGATATTTTTGTCTTTCAAACCCTTAATAAGCTTCGGAATGCGGGTCGTATCGGCTGCATAGGCGATCCAGGTGCCGAAAAGACCCGTTTCCTGCTCGGCCAGCGTGTCGGTACCAGGCACGATGGCTTCTACAAATCCGTCTAGGTGGTCAATGGAGGAATACCCCGCGTCGATCGCCGCCCAGACGCCGACGGCAAAAGATACGTGGCCTACCATACCAATGCCAAGCTCTTTGGAAGTTTTAGCAATGCCGGGGAAAGTTTCTTTGGTAAGTCCGGGAAGTAATTTCAGGTAATCATAACCGGCCGCTTTTTCTTCTTTCACCATTTCAATGCCCCGCGCGGCTGTTTTGACCGTCTGCCCACTGAATGCCGGGCCGGTAGTGTAGAAATTTGGTCCCAGCACTTCCCCGCTCCGCACTTTTTCGCGTAGTTCGAGGTGTTTGGCATTCCCGAGCATTCCGCGAATTGTGGTAATGCCATTGGCCAGATAAAGCGTGAGCACATCTTTCATCGGCCCGAAATCTTCGATCGCAGGCACATGGGCATGCATTTCCGACCAGCCGGGCACCAGGTACTTGCCTTTGGCATCTACTACCAATGCATTTCCGGCAGCTTTTGCATTACTACCGATGGAAAGAATTTTTCCGTTCCTGACCACCACCGTTTGATCCCTTAACACCGTCTCACGGTCCATCGGGATCACATTCACCGATTTGAAGACAATATCACGGTCGACATTGCTGACGGGCCCCTGTGCAAACCCTGCATGGACGCCCATTAACCCGAAAATAAAAATCAGTCTGCGTAGCATAGTTAGTGAAGTGTTTAAGAAATGGTCAGGAACGGGATAGTCGCACTAGCTCACTACCGAAACATTTTGCGCGTTTTTCTGCGCTTTCAGGCAAAGCTCGGTCGCCAGGAAACAATGCTCCTGCGACATGGCCGTTTCGGTGCGGTTGAGCACGTCGTCTACCAGTTGGCGGCCGTAAGGCAATTCCACCTTGCTGCAATCGACGTAGGTCGTTTCTTTGTTATTCACCACAAAGAGGTGGTTACCGCCATCGCGACCGCCGATATCGATGTTTTTGCGTATCTCGATAAAACCTTCGGTACCCAGCACAGTCAGGCGTCCGTCGCCCCATGTTTTCAGGCCGTCGGGCGTAAACCAGTCGACGCGGATGTAACCCGCGCCCCCGTTGCCGCGGAGCATGGCGTCGCCGAAATCTTCAAATTTGGGATATTGCGGATGGTTCACATTACCTACCTGCGATGCCACTACCTGTGCTTTGGTGGAATTGGTAAAGAATAAATATTGGTCAAACTGGTGCGAAGCAATGTCGCAAATAATGCCGCCGAAACGCTTTTTGTCAAAAAACCACTCAGGACGCGTGTTCGCATTCATGCGGTGGGGGCCCAG
>CAMLNK010000977.1 GCA_946481035.1 uncultured Dyadobacter sp.
AAAGGCGGCCAAAGGAGCGGGTATGAAATATGTGGTTTTCACGACGAAACACCACGACGGTTTCTCGATGTTCGATTCGAAATATACCGACTACAAGATCACCAACACGCCATTTAAAAGTAATCCGAAGGCCAACGTGACCAAGGAAGTCCTCGCCGCATTCCGCAACGAGGGTTTCATGACAGGTACCTATTTCTCCAAACCCGACTGGCATACCGATTCCTACTGGTGGCCTTACTTCCCGCCGAAGGACCGCAACGTTTCCTACGATCCCAAGAAGCGCCCCGAGCTTTGGAACAAATTCAAGGATTTCACTTACAACCAGATTGAAGAGCTGATGTCGGACTACGGCTCAGTAGACATTCTCTGGCTCGACGGCGGCTGGGTGCGCCCGGCAAGCACCATCGATACCACCATCAGCTGGCAAAAAACCATTCCTTACGACCAGGATATCGATATGGCGCGCATTGCCAAAATGGCCCGCTCGCACCAGCCCGGCCTGCTCGTGGTAGACCGTACGGTTACCGGCGAGTTCGAGAACTATGTAACGCCTGAGCAATCGATCCCCGATCATTATATGTCGATCCCCTGGGAATCGTGCATGACCATGGGCGATTCGTGGTCTTACATTCCGAAAGAGAATTTCAAATCGACCCAGAAACTGGTCCATACCCTCGTTGATATTGTTGCAAAAGGCGGTAACCTCCTCCTGAACGTGGCACCCGGCCCCGACGGCGAATGGCACGAAGAAGCCTACACACGCCTGGAAGAAATGGGTAAATGGATGAACATCAATGGCGTCGGCATCTACGAAACCAAGCCGCTCGCACCCTACCGCGCCGGCAAATGGGCCTACACCAAAAAAGGCACCACTACGTACGCATTCTACCTCGCCGAAGCAGGCGAAAAACTGCCAGCGAGCCTGAAACCGGAAGGTCTGGACATTCCTGCGAAAGCGAAAATCACATTTGCAGGCAATAAAAAGACATTGAAAGTGAAGAATGGAGCGATTGAGCTGCCTGCGAAGACCGTTGCAGAAGTTGGGGTGCAGCCTGCTTATTTATTTGTGATTAACTAGGATTTCGGAGGAAAAGATTTATAGATTTCACCCCGGCTCAAAACTCTTAAAAGTGTAATGTCGGGGTGAATGTACTCAATGCCAATCCGCCAGTCACCGATACGAATCCTGTAATAGCGTTCGTGGCTTTTCTGCCCTTCCATTTTGCGGTAGTCGAGCCCCGACTTTTCGAGATTCTGAGCGGCTTCCAACTTTTCGATAACCTCAAAAACCTTTTTTTGAACGTTCTTGGGCACACTTTTCAAGTCTTTTCTAAATCTGCTAACGAAAAGTACTACCATCCCATTTCCTTTTTCAAATCAGAAATCGGGAACTTGGGTTCGTCTTTTTCGGCACGCATGAGTTCGAGCATAAAGTAGTTGCTCAGCTTTTCGTTTTCGATAATCGACAGGATTTGCAGCATTTCGGTTTCGCTCCAATTGCCGCGTTGTTTTTTCACACTGAACGTCGGGGCAGGAATGCCGATCTGCTCGGCCAGGTAAGCATTTTTATAACCCGATTTATTGATCAGAGCCGCCATATTCTTTTTCAAAGCGATATAATTCTCAACGATGTTTAACATAACGTTCTCAATTTTACAGGAAGTTGATATTTCGATTTTTTAAACTAAAATTAAGATTTTTGTTATGCTTTATCAAGTTTTCAAACAATACCTATTAGTGATCCTGCGGTGAACAGAGAGGAACGTGGGCAAAAAATTGGTGGACTCTTTTAAAAAAACGATCTTCACTTTCTATTTGCATCACCCCCATCTGTATCATCAGAAACTCCTTTTCAAAATGATTAAACAAATAACCGGTCTCCTCTGCCTGACGGCGTCGATCGCTTTTGCCCAAACACCTCCGAAACCCTACGGCGCATTGCCTGCGCCACGCCAGGTAGCATGGCACGAAACCGAGGTGTACGGTATCATGCACTTCACTCCTACCACATTCGAAAACAAGGAGTGGGGCTATGGCGACGCAGATCCAAAAACTTTCAACCCAAGCGATTTCAATGCAGACCAGATCGTCCAGGCCGCAAAAGCAGGCGGATTGCGTGGGATCGTGCTCGTAGCGAAGCACCACGACGGTTTCTGCCTCTGGCCCACCAAAACGACCGATTACAATATCACCAAAAGCCCGTTCCGTGAGGGCAAGGGCGACCTCGTGCGCGAGGTGGCGGACGCCGCGCGCAAGCACGGACTGAAATTCGGGGTCTATTGCTCGCCCTGGGACCGTAACAATGCGAAATACGGCACGCCGGAATACATTAAAATTTACCGCGAGCAGCTTCGTGAGTTGTATACCAATTACGGCGACCTGTTCATGTCGTGGCACGACGGCGCGAATGGCGGCGACGGCTACTACGGCGGCGCCCGCGAAAAGCGCTCGATCGACAACACCACCTACTACCAATGGGATTCGACCTGGACCAATTACACCCGCAAACTGCAACCGAATGCAAGCATTTTCAGCGATATCGGCTGGGATGTGCGTTGGGCAGGTAACGAGGACGGCAGCGTGAACCCGACTTCCTGGGCAACGCTCACTCCGAAACCATCCGAAGGCCAGAATGTTGCCGTACCAGGCCAGGCTAATGCAACCGAAAACCCCGGCGGAACCCGCGGCGGAAAGTTCTGGATTCCGGCGGAATGTGACGTACCATTGCGCAAAGGCTGGTTCTACCATGCCAAC
>CAMLNK010000978.1 GCA_946481035.1 uncultured Dyadobacter sp.
GTGTGGAGCCACGGCGCGGGCGAGCTTTTGCGCGTTCCGCAGGAAGAGCTTACATTCGTGCAGAATTTTTCCAAAACCGTCAATTTTGAGTCGCTGGAAAGGATGATCGGGGAAGTGAATACGGCCTACTACCACATTGAACGCAATGTGCGGGCCAAAATGGTGTTTCTGGACCTGTCGCTGACGGTCGCCCAGTTTTTCCAGCGCAGATGAAACGGCCATTGGAAATTATCGGCGCGACCGATATTGCGGATTTGCCGGAGCTCGGCTGGCATAATGTGCCTGTACGGGTGGATTCCGGAGCAGCCACTTCGGCCATCCATTGTTCCCGCGTGAAACTGGTGGAAACAGAAGGGCGCCAGGAGCTCCACGTTTACCTCGACGCCAAGCGCGGAGCCCCTCAACATTTCTTTATAGTAACCGATTTCAAAGAAACCGTGGTCCGGAACTCCTTCGGGAAGGAAGAAAAGCGGTTCGTTATCAAGACACCAATCAGGCTTTTTGGCCGAAAAATACGTACCGAATTTTCGCTGGCCAACCGGCAGAAAATGAGTTACCCCATACTACTCGGGCGAAAACTGCTCAAAAACAGGTTCATCGTGGACGTATCCCAAAAGAACCTGTCGGCGGCAAGGCATTCGCAGACACCAACCCGTTCCCTAAAACTACCTCAGAACTAAACCCTCGGGCCTGGCGCCCAACCTCCACATTTTCTAAAAACATTTTTATGAAAATCGCCGTATTATCCACCAATCCGGACCTGTATTCAACCAGGCGTCTGGTGGAGGCAATCAAACAAAAGGGACACGAATCGGTTGTAATCGACCACGTCAAATGCTTTGTCATGATCGAAGGCGGCAAGCCGACGGTCGTTTACAAAGGCAAGCCCGTCACCGGTATCGATGCCGTCATTCCGCGCATCGGCACATCGGTGAATGCATTCGGCTGCGCGGTAGTGCGCCAGCTCGAACTGATGAAGGTATTTACCACTGTCAAATCGCAGGCCATCCTGCGCTCGCGCGACAAGCTGCGCAGCATGCAGGTACTCGCGAAGGCCGGTATCGACATACCGAAGACCGTTTTTGCTAAAAATCCGGCGCAGGTGAATGAGCTTATTCACATGGTAGGCGGCCCGCCGGTGATCATCAAACTGTTGGAAGGCACCCAGGGCGTGGGCGTGGTACTCGCCGAAACGATCAAAGCTGCGAAGTCGACCATCGAGGCATTCTATGGCCTGCGGGCCAATTTCCTGATCCAGGAATATGTAGCCGAGTCCAAGGGAGTCGATATCCGCGCATTTGTGATCGGTAACAAAGTGATAGCGGCCATGAAACGCCAGGGCGCCGAGGGCGATTTCCGCTCCAACCTTCACCGCGGCGGTTCAGGCTGCATGATTGAGCTTTCACCCGAAGAAGAACACACAGCCATTGCGGCGGCGAAGGCATTGGGCGTGAAAATCGCAGGGGTTGATATGCTGCAATCCGAACGCGGACCGCTCGTGATGGAAGTCAATTCTTCACCTGGGTTACGAGGCATCGAAGAGGTCAGCGGCATCGACATCGCGTCGCTGATCGTGTCTTATATTGAAGACAAGATTGTTACCGACGAGGGCGATACCGTTGGGGTTTGAATTTTGAATGATTGAATGACTGAATGAGAATCCGTGTATTGGAGAATTAGCTTGGTCACTTAAAAATCGATCGGTAAAGTGATTCCCGGGAGCAGCCCTTCCAGGTTTGCCAGCGATTTCCGGAATTCGGCTTCCATTTTGTCTTTTTTGAACAACCTGAATGCCAGTTGTTTTAATAGGTCTTTTTTGAGGTAATATTCCAAACTAAGGCGCGTTCGGTTCTCGCCCAGCTTGTCGAGCACAAAATAGAGCGCGCTGGTGAATTTCTCATCCGACTCGCTGAAAATGACCCGGGATTCGGGATCGTACGAAAATCCACTGGCATACATCACCGTTTCGCAGTCCTCGCGTACGCACCGGTGACGCGATCCTACGCCGGGAATAAAGTGGTCCAGCTCTTCGATTGATTTCACGCCGTCCTGCCAATGCGGACGCAGTTCGAGGTGCCCGGAAGTGAAGAACACTTTTTTGATATTCGCATCATATTCCCTTGAAACCGACACCACTTTAACCTTCTCTTTCGGTTCGAGCAAGGGTGGTCTGTAAGGCGGAATGTTATCTTTCAAATAGCCTATCTGAGTATATTGATAAGGTATCTGCTCGTTTTCAGTCGTTTTTGAGCCGGGCTGCCATTTCATACCATCGGTAAAATCGTCGGGGTTTTGGCCGTTCAGCAAGTTTTGGGTTACCAGCCAGTACTCATGCTGCGGGATGTCGTTTTTGAGCAGCTGGTGCGCCACGATAATATCCTTTCCAATCAGCTTTTTGAAATCTTTGACCTGGTAGGTCGTAAACTCGCCATAATGGGCTACCACTTTCAGCGTGAGATTGATCGCTGAAATGCACGACTTGCATTGGCAAAACCGGCGGTTATCGAAGGCAATCAGGTATTTGTGAAAATCACAGAACATCTTCTCGACCTGCCCGTACAACGTTTTAAGCTCCGGGGCTTCCCCAAATTTGAAGAAAAGGATTGCATCGCCTTCGATTTCCGAAATTTCCAGGCCGATCTGGTTCGCATTCACCAGCGTTTCCAGCAATTCCTGGATAATCTGCCGACCATGTTGTATCTCGATTTCGTGCATAAACTGCGTGAAGCCGCTGATATCGGGGATGAAGATGAG
>CAMLNK010000979.1 GCA_946481035.1 uncultured Dyadobacter sp.
GTTTTACCCATTTGCTCGTGATCGGTCGAAATAGTGGTAATGCCGTCGAGCAGGATCTCTTTTAGTGGCGTCTCATTGTAGGAGATGATACCCACATCTTTGCCAACGACGAGCTGTTGCTCTTTGCATTGTTTAATCAGGTTTACCAGGTCGTTTTCCTCAATCACCACATAGGCGGTATCCTTCACCGCCGTGCTGTTTTCGTGGAAATCATACATGATCTCATGTTCGAACTCGTGCTGAATGCAGAAAATCCGGAAGCCTTTAAGGATTTCCTTCGGATAGCGGATCATGGTCGGAAAAATGAGGACCAGCTTTTTGTAAACTTTAAGCAAATCAACTGCCTCATTCAGCGCATGCACAATGTCCTTCTCGAAATTCTGGTAAACGGCTGAATGCTTCTTGGTAGGGAACTCAATGTCTTTATCGAGCAAAATCAGTTTCTCGGGCGGGATCATTTTCAGTGTTTCAATCGCCTCCTCCATTTTTTCATAGAAATGGGGCATGATCACGTAATAGTCGTATTCGCCCAGGCTGTTCTTGATCAGATTTTTGAAAATATTGGTATTGGAGTGATGAATATGCAGGTCGACGTTCACATTGCGGCCGATATTCTCCACAAATGCATTGTAAACCTGCTTCTTGTAGTTGCTTATTTTATTGAAAACCAGCAAAATGCGCAGCGATGTTTCAATGTCCACGCGGTTGATAAAATAACCTTTCCCGCGAACTGAAATCAGTACGCCATCTTTGATGAGGTGCTTGTAGGCCTTTTCGACGGTATCGCGGGAAAGCAGGTATTCTTCACTCAACTGGTTAATAGAAGGTATCTTATCGCCTCGTTTCAGCTTTCCTTTACTAATCGCCTGTAACAGCGATTTGATAATCTGCATGTACTTGGGTGCACTCTCCTTGAACTCAATGTCAAATTGTATTTCCATTCAATACCGTGGGTTGGGGATCAAGCTAAAAATAGCACATCTTCATAAACAAAAACAACCCGACGGAAAATACTACTATCCCGCCGGGTTGTTTTTGTGTTAAGGGTTGAAATTATCTCGGTCCTCTGCCGCTGCGTTCGCTGGAACCGCCACCACCGCCACGGTTTCCATTGTCGCCGCCGCCGCGATTCCCGCCTCCATTGTCGCCGCCGCCACGGTTGCCGCGATCATTGTTACGAGGTTCCGGTGCGCTTCTTTCCTGACGTTCTACGCGTGGTGCCGGTTCGAATGAACGGTTGCTGCGTTCCTGTCTTTCGGGGCGCTCGACGTTCGGGCTTTCCACGCGCCCGGCGCGGTTGTCGAAGCCACGGTTACGTTCAGGGCTGTTGCCTGGGTTGCCGTAGTCGCGGTTACGTTCGGAGCGGTTTGGCGCTTCATAGCGATCGTTCCGGCCTGGATTCGGCGTTTCGTAACGGTTATTCCGGTTGTCATTCGATTCGCGGTTACGCTCGATGCGGCTGTTGCGGTCGTCGAATGGGTTACGCGAGCCACGTCTTGAGTTATCACCCGGTTCAATGCGGTTATCGTCGTTGCGGTTGCTCCGGTCGATGCGCGGGTTGCTGCGGCCATTATCACGGGTACCGTAGTCGTAGTGGCCGTTTCCACGGTCAGCGATAATCACCCGTCCGCGGCCTCTCGGGCTGGCGTCGATCGTACGTACAGGTACGCTTCTGCGGGTAATGCGTTCGATCTCGTCGCGGCGCGGGCCGTATACATACGTGCGGTTGTTGCTGCGGTAATAGTTGTTGATTACCACGGTGTTGTTGTAGTAGTGCGATATGCGTCGTTGCGGAGCGCAGTACGAATGCCAGCTCGGGCTCAGTACGTAGCGCTGCGGTACAAACACCCACCAGAACGACGGAATATTAATGGAAACATTGATATTCACGCCGGGTCCCAGCGGTGCCCAGCCGTAATAGCCGCCACCCGAGCGCCAGTTTACCCACGCAGGGCCCCATTCGTAATCGGGCACCCAAAACCAGCCATAATAATCGTCATACGACCAGCGGCCATAGTGGAACGGCGCCCAGCCCCAGTCATATTCGGAAACCCAGGTATTACCATATTCTGTCTGCTCCCAGTAACCCGCGGTGGAGTAGGGCTGGAAACCACGGGGGACGTCGGGGATCCAGACGGAACCATACTGCGGATTACGCATCCAGCGGCCGTAAGGGGCAAGCTCGTCGTAAAAGGTTTCAAATGTGATCCTGAAACCGGGTTGTGCCTCGGTTTTGTTGGAAACCGAAACGCCGACGAACATTAAAATGAACAGGCCGATTATTCTTAGTGTACGCATGGTGTCCATTGCTTTATGTTTTTAATTGTTTTCCTGTTGTTTAAAAATCGATTCTTGGACGTTACTTTTAGATCCTGGTTTAATGGCCCCGCCGGACATTAACACGTGTTAACAAAACTTCAAATTCAAATGATCGATCCTGAAATCCTGCATTCCGAACTCGTCTTTCAGACGGCCCGGAGCGGCGGCAAGGGGGGGCAAAATGTGAATAAGGTAGAAACAAAGGTAGAACTGCGTTTTGACATTCCGAATTCGCAATTCCTGACCGGCGAGGACAAGCAAAAGCTGACCGAAAAATTATCCAACCGATTAACGAACGGTAAAGTGCTCGTATTATACCACCAGACCGAACGTTCGCAGCTGGCCAACAAGGAAAAGGTCGTCGAGAAATTCGACAGGCTTATCCGTCAGGCGCTTACGGTGGAGAAAGACCGCAAAGCGACCAAGCCTA
>CAMLNK010000980.1 GCA_946481035.1 uncultured Dyadobacter sp.
CCCGTGATCACCCGCTCCGCATTTTTATAATGCAGGAAAAACGACAGGTAGCCATAGCCGCAACCGACGTCCAGAATGCGCTTCCGGTTGCCGATCAGCTCATTATAATAGGTGAAATTCGCGCTTTCCAGCCGCCATTTTACTTTGAAATACCATTCCAGAACCGGCCCTTTGAACACATAATTGGTGAAGATTTTGTGTTTCAAATAGCCGGTATCCTCCATTTCGTCTTTAAAAGCTGCGAATTCCTGCTTGAAGAATGCCGCAATGCCCTTCGTTTTGTCGCGCAGGGTCGTACCCCAGCGCGCGTCCGCGTACGTAATGCGCGGGAGCACGCGCACGTTGAGCGCGCCCGGACGTATGAGAAAGTCGTTTTTGGGCAGTACGTCGTGTGCGCCGTGGAGCAGCAATGGCTGAATGTCGAGATTCAGTTGCTCGGCCAGGTGGAATGCGCCTTTGTGGAAACGTGCGATGGTACCGTCTTCCGAACGGGTACCTTCCGGGAAAATGAGTATGGAATAGCCATCGGCTACCAATGCACGCACTTTTTCAATGTTTTCTTCCGGGCCGTCCTCGCTGTACACGTAGCCTGCATAACGGATAATAGGCCCGAAAAAGGGTGATTTGTACACCCAGCCTTTCACCATCAGTACGATTTTCGGGTGCAGCATAATGGCCAGCAGGATGTCGAGGAACGAAGTATGGTTGGCAATGAAAATCACCGGCTTGTTCATGTCGAGGTTTTCGCGCCCGGAGATATTCTTTTTCACGTGCGGGCCCGAGTAGATTACCGTTTTGGCATAAAAAGAAAGCGAATTGTTGATCGCCGCCTTCTTTTTCTTTTTCGACATGGGTAGCAAAAGAATCGTCACCAGCTTGGAATGCAAAAACAGGCAGCCTGAAAGGAAATAGGTGAAGCTCGAAACGCTGATCAGGAACGGCAGCATTGTGACCGGCGCTTTCTTTTTGGCAATGCGTTTTTGAACAAATAAATCGAAGAAAACCGGCTGGAAAACGAAGGATATGAACAGAATGCAGACAATGCCCAGTACGCTGATGAGCGAAATCGAGTGGATAGCGGGGTGTTTGGCAAAAATCAATACGCCGGTGCCTATTAATGTGGTCGTCGCCGACAACGCGATGGCCGCCTGGTAGGAGCGGAGCGTGTCTTTGGCGGATTTGTATTTGCTCAAAAGTCCGTCGGTGACGAAAATGCTGAAATCGTCGCCCAGGCCGAAAATGAATGTGGTCACGATCACATTCACGAAGTTGAATTTGATGCCGAGAATGGCTGCAATGCCCAAAATCCAGATCCAGCTGATCACCATCGGCAGGAAGGAGAGCAATGTAAGCTCGATGCGGCCGTACACTATTAATAATGTAAAGAAAACAATGGAGGCCGAGATCAACAGCAGGTAATTGAAATCGTCCTTCACCATGGTCAGCAGCTCGCCTGCCAACTCGCCCCGGTCGAAAAGTTCGACGCCTTGAATGGCCCGCAGTTCTTCTTTGACATCCGTGAGTTTGGCCTGATCCACTACAACGGTCGAAATAAAAGTAGTGCCGGAAGCTTTGATATCGATCAGGTTATCGACGCCGAGTTCGGTGAAAAGCGTGTCCAGTGAGATATTGGAAGTGTTCCGCCCTGCGATCCAGCCTTTGAAATCGTTGAATGCGTAAGCATTGAAGCCGTTTTGGGCGGCCGACTGGTTAAGTACGCGGAATGTGGAATCGGTGCGGCCGGGTGTCCAGAAATCCTGCCAGCGGCGCATCCGCTCGCGTTTGAGGTCCTGCGGGATGAGCAGCGAGCCAGACGATACGAAACTTATAATGCGACCTTCGCTGCGCAATGCGGCCAGTTTTTGATAGGCATTGTGATTAACCTCCTCCGCCACCGCACGGCGCGGGTTGGAGGCAAAAACGTAGATCCGCTTCTGTTTGCGCGGGTTGATGCCCGTAAGCGTTTCCTCGCGGCCGCTCAGTTCGGTGTCCTGAATGCTGAGGTTCTCAAAGCTCGCGTCGAATTCGGTGCCGCCTGAGAAATAGAGAAATATGATAGTTATTACCGCGATACCGGCCAGTGTAGCGCCGCGCCATTTGTCGGGAATGGTGGGAATGCGGAAGGAGCTGTGTTCGCCGGGTATTTTTTGTATGTCAAAATGGGTGGAGGAGAGGATTACCGGCAATGCGGTGAGCGTGAAAAGCGCTGCGCCGAAAAGTGCCAGTGATGAAAACAGACCGAAATCCTGTAAAACGGTGGAATTGGCGAAATGCAATGCGCTGAACGCCATGACGGTCGTGAAACTACCTGTCAGCAGCGGCCCGCTTACTTCCTTGATCGCAACCGGAATGGAATGGGTATGACGTAAATGCGTGAAAAAGTGGAATGCATAATCGAGCAGAATGCCGAAAATCACGGCGCCCGTCGCGAGGGAAATGCCCGAAATTTCCGGACGGATGTAGCCGATCATGCCCAATGCGAACAATGCACCGAAAATCCCCGGCATTGTAATATATATAGGTATAAGGAGCTTGCGGTAATAGGCGATCAGGAGCGCCAGAATGCCTGCCAATGCGAGGAACGAAGTGAAATACGAATCCTGCTTGACTTGTATCGCATTCCGCGCCGCGATTTCGAACGTGCCGAAATAGGAAAATTTGTTATAGCGATGCTGGCGGTTCCATTTGGTTTTAAATGCCTCCATCAATTCAAAAAGCGCCACATTCTTGTCCGAGCTGCCCGAATCAA
>CAMLNK010000981.1 GCA_946481035.1 uncultured Dyadobacter sp.
GTTGGCATCATGATATTGCTGCAAAAACTCCATTTTCAGTTTCGCAACATCCACATTCGACGGACATTCTCCTTTGCAGCCCTTGCAAGCCAGGCAGAGGTCGTACACTTCCTTGATCTCCTTGTTATCGAAGCGGTTTTCTTTAGGCGAGCGCGTGAGCATTTCGCGCAGGATGTTCGCACGGGCGCGGGTGGTGTCCTTCTCGTTGCGGGTCGCCATGAAGCTCGGGCACATGGTACCGCCGCTCAGATGCGTTTTCCGGCAGTCGCCCGAGCCGTTGCATTGCTCGGCGTGTTGCAGTATATCCTGGTCGTGGAAACGGAAATTCGTTTTGAATGCGGGCGTTTTCTGGTCGGCTTCGTAGCGCAGGAAAGTGTCCATCGGCGCTGTATCGACGATCTTGCCCGGATTGAAAATGTTGTTCGGGTCCCAGGCTTTCTTGATGTCCTTGAACAACTGATAGTTATGCTGGCCCACCATTTTCGGGATAAACTCCCCGCGCAGGCGGCCGTCGCCGTGCTCACCTGAGAGCGAGCCGTCGTATTTCTTTACCAGATCCGCGATTTCCTCCGCGATCATCCTGAACTGGCGGTGTCCTTCGCTGGTTTTGAGGTTGATAATCGGCCGCAAATGCAGCTCACCAGAGCCGGCGTGCGCGTAATGCACGGCCGACATCCCGTGTTTTTTCAGGATCTCGTTGAATTCGCGGATGTATTCCGGCTGATCGTAAACGTCGATTGCCGTGTCTTCGATCACCGCTACCGCTTTTTCATCGCCGGGGATATTGCCCAATAGCCCGAGCCCGGCTTTGCGCAGCGTCCAGATCTTTTTGGTATCATCCCCGAAAAGTAAAGGAAAATGGAAACCAATGCCGGCTTCCCTGAATTCCTTCTCCATATCCGCAGCCAGCTGTTCCACTTCCTCTTTCGTTTCCCTCGAAAGGTCTACCACCAGAATGGCCGGGAACTTGCCGTCTGGCTTATTTTTGACAAAAAATGCATTTTTTCGCTGTTCAACATTGGTCGCGGCGCATTCCAGCACATATTCGTCGATAAGCTCCACCGCGTGCGGGCCGTATTTAAGCGTCAGAATGGTCGCCCGCAACGCTTCATCGATCGTGTTGCAATGCACGCATACGAGGCCCTGTGTTTTGGGCGGCAGCGGCACCAGGTTCACCTTGATTTCAGTCAGGAAGCACAACGTTCCTTCCGAACCGGCGATGAGGCTGCACATATTGAAAGGCTTGTCCGTGCCCGTCGTGTAGGGCGCCATATTGAGCAGCATATCGAGGGCATAACCCGTATTTCGGCGCTCCACCGAAGGCTTTGGAAAGTTTTTCCGGATCTCGGCCTGGTTTTCAGGAGAATTCAGGATGGCGTCGGTTTTCAGGTATATTTTGTCTAAAAGCGACGCGCTGCCGTTTTTCCGGCGGGCATTGTCCAGGAGTGACTGCAAATCGTTGCTGCTCACATTCTTGAACTCCACATCGCTGCCGTCGGCCAGGATTGCCTTCACTTCGAGCAAATGCTCCCGCGTGCTTCCGTATACGATGGAATTGGAGCCGCACGAGTTGTTCCCCACCATTCCGCCGATCATCGCGCGGTTGGCCGTGGAAGTTTCCGGGCCGAAATACAGTCCATAGGGTTTCAGGGCCATATTCAGCTCGTCGCGCACGACGCCTGGCTGCACGCGTACCCAGCGTTCCTCGGCATTAATTTCGAGTATTTTATTGAAGTTTTTCGAAACGTCTACTATTATACCGTTACCCACCACCTGACCCGCGAGCGAGGTGCCAGCCGTACGGGGGATCAGCGAAACTTTCTTTTCCGAGGCATACGAAATGAGCGTTTTGAGGTCACCATGAGATTTGGGGATCGCCACGGCCAGCGGCATTTCGCGGTAGGCAGATGCGTCTGTTGCATATAACGTCCGCATGGTATTGTCGTAAAAGAGGTCACCATCAAGGCGTTGTGCAAGCAAACTCAGATCTGCATCTGATACTGGAGACAGGGATGTCATAAATGCAATTAACTGGAAAAATAACGAGTTCAAAGTTACGCACAACCGGGAAGGAAGTCCAGCAAAAAGTTGGGTAAAGTGTGGGAGGTGATTAAATGCGGATTAAAAATTGGTAGTTAAAGTGTCTGTATTTGTACTTCTCGAATAGGAGATTTGGACTTAAAGTGGATATGTAACCATTGTTTAAAATTAAATCGGTCGCTGGGTACATATGTGGTGTTTTTGTATTGCATTATCCGAATATTTTATATTATTTTGTATAAGGCGTGGCGTGAGATTTACATTTTTTCGGCTTAAAGTTCAGTAAAAATGCCCTTTTCGAATCGTTGGCGGATTTATTGGGTGATAAGCGGAAGCAATGTCAAAATGATACAAAGCGACCTGTAATCTGACCTAATTAATATCTAACCTATGATGAATTTATCCTTTCATGTACTTCGTCAGCATGAACTTCCAGGTGCACGTGTCCCTCGCGCCAAGACAAAACCATTCTACCTGAAATTCGGAATTTTTGCCTTGCTGATCGCCCTGACAGGGATATTTGGAGAAGCGCTCGCACAGGACGTTAACGTGTCCGGAAAAGTGACTGACGCCAAAACCGGAGGTATCCCCGGTGTGACAATTACGGTAAAGGGGACCACAAAAGGTACCAATACCGACGTAGAAGGAAACTACCAGATCAGCGTTCCGGGTAATGCGACGCTTACTTTCAGCGCCATTGGTTATG
>CAMLNK010000982.1 GCA_946481035.1 uncultured Dyadobacter sp.
AGCTGGTGGTCCTTACCATCTTCCCAGCGCAGAAGTCCCAGCTTTTGATAAGGCTCCGGGTTCGCGATGATCTGCTCCGGTGTTTTGTTGGGAAAAGCCACTTGAAACAGCGGAATAAACAGCACGACCGGAACCAGCACAAACACAGCCCGCAACCAGGCCGTTCGCACTTTTGCACCGATGTAAACCGCCCCGAATGCAATGTAAACCGGGTAAATGCCGATTGCATAATAACTTTTCGCACGCAGGTAAGTGAATGCGGCCAGCGTGATGACCAGCGCAAAAAAGAACAACCGGTATTCCGAAAGCGGTTTGTAAGCGACCAGCCCGTAAAGCCCGGCGACGATCACGAACAGCGCTCCCATGAAAAAGAGGAGCTGTTCTTTCAGGAAATCGGCGCGGTTCACATTGACGAGCTGCGTTTCTGCGAGCAGCTTCATGTGATGGAACACCGGAAAGTTGTTCTGGTATTGCCAGATTAGGTTGGGCAAGATAAGCAGCAATGCAAGCAGCAATGCGAGGTAAACGTGCTTGTTAAGCAAAAGCCTGCGCTGCGGCGTGAGCAGAATGGCAGGCAGCAGCCCTATCACGGCGAATGCAATATTGTACTTATTCAAAAACCCAATGGCAAACACCGCAGCAAAGCCGTACAGCCAGCGATGATTTCTGGTTTGGATAAAACAGATCAGCAAGTAATATAATGCGGTCCAGCACAGAACGTCCATTGAATTGGGTTGAAAAAGCTGGTTTAGCCTTAACAAAACCGAAAATAATACGCAGGAACCGGCCAATAGGCAGGCATAAAGGCTCCCGCCCAGCCGCTCCACGGTTTTCCATACGACCAGGATCGTAAGCGACCCAAACAGCGCCGGAAAGAACCGCACAACCCACTCCCCGTTCCCAAATGCACGGATGATCCACGCGAACCATGAGGTAACGGGCGGTACCGACATGAAGCTCCATGCGAGGTGTTTGCCCTGGTCGAGGTGCAGGTACTCGTCGCGATGCAGGTCGTAGCCGGGGATAATGAGCAAATATTGCAACAGGAATTTCAGGACGATAAAGGTCAGCAGCAGGGCAGTTCTTCGGGTCATAAGGGTTAAAATCTACCGGGAAAGTATGAAGTGTCATGGACGCACGCCCGCTGTGCGGCTGCGGCTTGGTTTTCAGCGGCATTGGCATGGATTTTGTCCTTAATGCACGCAAAAAAGCGACAATACCATGAGCTCAATATCAAAACAGGACAATATACAAAACGCCGGTTCGCACACCAAACACGTGGACCGCGACGGTTCCAATGACAGCCTCTGGCAGACCAGCGTGACGGCGCGGCCAGGTGGTAATGCCTCCGCAAGCAGCAAACAAATATTTGATACACTGATCGTTGGAGCAGGCATCACCGGCCTTACCACCGCATTGCTGCTTCAAAAGGAAGGCCGCAAATGCATCGTAGCCGACGCCCATTCGCCGGGCTTCGGAACCACGGGCGGTACCACGGCGCATATCAACACATTTGCCGATACCACATTTGCAGAAGTGGAAAGCGATTTCGGGCAGGAAGAGGCGCGGCAGTTCGCCGGGGCCATCGCAGAGTCGGTGGCGCTCATTCACAACATGGTGGAAACTTATAAGATCGACTGTGATTTTGAATGGAAGCAGGCTTATGTGTATGCCGAAACCGACGGGGAAACGAAGCAGCTCGACGATCTTTATCAGAGTGCCTTACGTGCAGGCGTGTCCGCGGAACCCGCACCCGACGCACCCGCGCCGCTGCCGTTCCGGAAAGCCGTTATGTTCGATCAACAAGCACAATTTCACCCTTTGAAATACATTCTCGCCCTGCAAAAGGCATTTACCGACCTCGGCGGGGTGGTGATAGAAAACACGCTGATCGACCACATCGATTCGAATGATGAATACCACACGGCACACGCGGGTGAGCGGGAGATCAGGGCCAAGTCCGTCGTGTATGCGACACATATTCCGCCCGGAGGCATTAACGTGCTGCATTTCCGTAATGCGCCTTACCGCAGCTACGTCATCGCAGCCACTTTGAAGAACAACTCCTACCCCGACGCGCTGATCTACGACATGCAAGACCCGTACCATTATTTCCGTACGCACACGGTCGACGGCCAGAAATACCTCATAGCAGGCGGGCACGACCATAAAACCGGCCACGGAGATCCTGCACAGGCATTCGCAGACCTGATCGATTATACGAAAAAGTGCTATCCGGTAGACCAAATCGCCACGCATTGGTCGGCGCAATACTATGTTCCGGCCGACGGCCTTCCCTATATCGGCCAAATGCCGGGGGTTTCGGACGGCATTTACGTGGCGACGGGCTTCAATGGCAATGGCATGATCCTCGGAACGGTTTCGGCGATCGTGCTTAGTGAGCTGATCTTGGAGGGTACCAGTCCCTACGAAAAGCTTTTCGATCCCGGGAGGGTCAAACCGGTGGCTGGGTTCACCGACTTCGTGAAGGAAAATGCGGATGTGGTCGGCCGTTTCGTGGGTGACCGGTTCGGCATCGAGGAAATCGCATCGCTGGGCGAAATCGCTGCCGGCAGCGGCAAAATCGTGGAATACGAAGGAAAAAAAGTAGGCATTTACAAAAAAGAAAGCGGCGAGGTCACCGTAATCGACCCCGTGTGTACGCACGCGGGCTGCATCGTGCAATGGAACGACTCCGAAAAAAGCTGGGATTGTCCCTGCCACGGAGCGCGGTACACCAGCG
>CAMLNK010000983.1 GCA_946481035.1 uncultured Dyadobacter sp.
CAGGCAAAATTCGATTGAAGGATTTGTACATTTTCATGAATGGCAGGTCGGAGGCGTCGCATTTATGCCTACCACCGGGCCGCTGAAATTGCAGCCAGGGGAACTGGATAAGCCGGGAAGCGGCTATCGTTCCGCATTTTCACGGCAGAATGAAGTCGCGCAGCCGGGGTACTACAAAGTGCTGCTGGACGATTATCAGATCACGGCGGAGCTGACAGCCACCAAAAGAGTCGGTTTTCACCGCTATACCTTTCCGAAAACGGACCAGGCGCACATCATCCTGGACTTGGGGCAGACCCAGGGCGAAAGTGGCAAGGTCGTCGACAGCGGGATTCGCATGATCGATGACAGCCACTTTGAGGGCTACGTGACTACCTATCCCAAATATGTGGCGCAATTCGATCCGGAAGGTAAAATTACGATGTTCATATACGGGCAGCTGAGCCGGAAACCGGAAACGGTTACCGCATTTGTCGCTGGTGCTATTCAGGCGGGCAGCACAAATGCAACGGGCAAGGGCGCCGGTCTTGCATTGAATTACAATACTTCGGCCGGGGAGATTCTGGAAATCAGGGTTGGGCTAAGTTACACTTCCACGGCGAATGCCAAAGCGAACCTTGCCGCAGAAGCACAGGAACTCACCTTCGATGCCGCCAAAGCGCTGGCGAGCCAAACCTGGCAGCAGGAACTGGGTAAAATTTACGTGGAAGGCACGGATGAAACCGACAAGGTGAAGTTTTACACGGGGCTATTTCATGCATTGCTCGGAAGGGGCATCGCCAGCGACGTCAACGGGGCATATCCCAAACACGGCGGCCTGGCCGGAGAGCTTTCAGGGCGCGAGAAGAAGTATGGCTTTATGAATACGGATGCCATTTGGGGCGCATTCTGGAATATCACCCAGCTATGGTCGCTATCTTATCCCGATTGGTACCAACGCTTTGTAAACACGCATTTAAGGATTTACAAGGACCGGGGCTGGTTTAGTGACGGGATTGCGAATAGCGAGTTTGTTTCCGGGGTCGGTACCAACTTCATTGGCCTGGCCATCGCCGCAGCCTATCAGCTAGGCTTGCGGGATTATGACGTGAAACTCGCCTACGAAGCAGTGCGGAAGAATGAACTGGGCTGGCAAAACCGGCCGAAAGGCTCCGGAAAATTGGACACGGGCGTGTTTTTGAAATTGGGCTACGTGCCCCAAGCGGGGGATGGAAAAAGTTTTGTATCCGATTCTACCGGGTCCAGCTTTTCGGCTTCCCACACGCTCGAATATAGTTTTAGCGCCTTTGCCGCCGCCCAAATGGCCAAAGCGATTGGTAATACACCCGATTACAAGCAGTTTATCGGTTACTCGAACAGCTGGCAGAAATTGTTTAATCCGGCTAACAAACTCATCCAGCCCAGGACATCAACCGGCGATTTTATCAAAGATTTCGACCCCTATCAACCCTGGCGGGGGTTTCAGGAGGGCAACGCCATGCAGTATACCTATTATGTGCCGCACAACCCCGCCACGCTCATCGGGCTGATCGGAAACGGGCAGTTTAATGAAAAGCTCGACGGCATTTTTAAAGATGCGGAAAAAAAGGCGTTTGGCGGTGGAAAGACAATCGATGCATTTGCAGGAGTAAACGCGGTTTACAACCACGGGAACCAGCCCAGTTTACACATCAGCTGGCTATTTAATTTCTCGCGGCAACCCTGGCTGACGCAGAAATGGACCCGGATGATTTGTTCTGAATTTTACGGAACGGAGCCTATTCATGGTTACGGATATGGTCAGGACGAGGACCAGGGGCAACTGGGCTCCTGGTTTGTTTTGGCGAGTATCGGGTTATTCGATGTAAAAGGATTCACGGATCTCCGTCCGATCATCGAATTCGGCAGCCCCTTGTTTGATAAGATCAGCATTACGCTTGGCAACCAAAAGATGTTGGTCATCGAGACCAAAAACAATTCACACGCGAACATGTATGTCCAAAGCCTCACATTTAACGGAAAAGATGTGAAAAACTGCTGGCTGTACCGGGATGAGCTGATGAAGGGCGGCAAGCTCGTTTTCACAATGGGTCCCGAGCCGAACAAGAGCTGGGGGACATCCGTACCACCGCCCTCAGCACAATGATGGTCCCTGGCGGGGTGGTCACAAAGTCACTAGTCCAATTTGATATTCATCCGGGTGTCAAACCAGTCCTTTTGTGATACTAATTCTGGAAAGTCTCGCAGGGGTACTTGCCGGTAAACCAAGCTGGCTTCAAAAAACAAGCCGTTTATGGACAAAAATTCCGCCTTAATTACCTCACGCAAGGGAGATTGCAGACCTTCCTTGCGTGATGTTTCCTCCCAAAATTGGTTGATCTCCCTGGACTCCTGCCCGGTTAATATTCGCAATGCATTGATGCCACAGATGTCGGCTTCCGCGCCTGCCACGGTCCAATAATAGACTTGCCCTTCATCAAACAGCGAAGATGGCAAGTCAATCGAAGTGAGCGTGTCATTTTCAAAAACAGTGTTCCATATCTGATCCCGCTGATCCCTATCGCTGAAAAACCGGATCGCATACCGGGAACCATGATCTTCCAGAGCGTGCCAGCTAAGTTGCACAGTACGACTCGAATAAAGACTTTCCATGTCCGGATCAACCAATTGGACAACAGGACACCCTTTACCCCGCCGGGTACCACCTACACTTCCTATTTCCTGGGTCGGCATTTGCTTTCCACTGAAAAGCTGTCGAAAT
>CAMLNK010000984.1 GCA_946481035.1 uncultured Dyadobacter sp.
TTTGAATAACCATTACTTCCATAGTGTGAACGGGATTAGTTGTGACCACTTTAATCCAATACGCTCACTTTTCACTTTGGTAACGCGGTAGTCGATAATTTTTTGGTCGGCTGAAATATGCCTAGTTTTATGGCCGAACATTTTAATAGCGTACCTTCCATGTTACCCGGATCAGATGTCAGAATTGCCGTTATCGGACTTGGTTATGTCGGTTTACCGCTGGCTGTGGCTTTTAGCAAAAAGTATCCGGTTACCGGCTTCGACATTAACAAAAGGCGTGTCCAGGAACTGAAAGACGCTTATGACACGACCAAGGAAATTTCCAGGCAGGATTTGCGCGATGCCGTTAACCTGGCATTTTCATGGGACGAAGGCGCATTGAAAGAATGCAAAGTGTTTATCGTTACCGTGCCGACGCCGGTGGATCATTACAAAAAGCCTAACCTTACGCATTTGCTGAAAGCCAGCACGATGATCGGGCAAGTACTGAAAAAGGGTGATGTGGTGATTTATGAATCGACGGTATATCCTGGCTGTACCGAGGACGACTGCGTGCCGGTGCTGGAACGCGAAAGCGGCCTGAAATTCAATCAGGATTTCTTTTGCGGCTATTCCCCTGAGCGCATTAACCCAGGTGATAAGGTCAATACCTTCACGAAAATCAGAAAAGTAACGTCGGGTTCTACGCCGGAAACAGCTCGCTTTGTGGATGACCTGTACGCGTCGGTGATCGAGGCCGGGACGCATTTGGCTTCCAGTATGAAAGTTGCGGAGGCGTCCAAAGCCATCGAGAATGCGCAGCGCGATGTGAATATCTCGTTTGTGAATGAACTGGCGCTTATTTTCGACCGGATGAATATCGATACGACCGAAGTGCTGGAAGCGGCGGCTACCAAATGGAATTTTCTGAAATACAAACCTGGGTTGGTAGGCGGGCATTGCATTGGCGTCGATCCGTATTACCTGGCTTACAAGGCGGAATCGTTGGGTTATTACCCGCAGGTAATTTTGTCGGGCCGTAGGGTAAATGATATGATGGGCGTTTTTGTGGCGAACAAGCTGGTGAAGCTCATGATCCGCAAAGGGCATAAGATCGAAGGAAGCCGTGTGCTGATCCTGGGCATTACTTTCAAGGAAAACTGCCCCGACATCCGCAATACGCGCGTGATCGATGTGTATCGCGAACTTACCGACTTTGGCATGCAGGTTGAAATACACGATCCCTGGGCATCGGGCGAGCAGGTATTAGGCGAATACAATGTAGCATTGCTCGACAAGCCGGCAGGTACCTACGAGGCAGTGGTGCTGGCCGTTGCGCATCAGGAATTCCGGGCAATGGAATTCGGTGAGTTCACGGCATCGGATTCTGTGATATTCGATTTGAAATCGGTATTGCCGCAGGATATGGTCGATTCCCGGCTCTGACGGCCGCCTATTCCCGCCAGCCGAAAATATTCAATTGCAGGTCCATTACATCGTTACCACGGTAGCGATGGTTCACAAAAGGCCGCAGCCGGTGCTGGTTGGTATCCACATAATAGCGGAAACCGTTTTCTTCAAAAACTTTCACTACATCCGCGAGCCCCTGCGCGTTACCGATATACGAGTGAAATTCCACAAACAGGTTCTGCACATGCGCAAGCGAGCCACGGCAATCGTGAAGCACCTCGATTTCGGCCCCTTCAATATCAATTTTGAGGAAATCGATGCGGCTTTCCTTTTCCAGGAAGTCTTTCAAACGAATGGAGTCGATTTTACGCTTTTGTGCGGTTGAATAAATCGAAGAAGAATCCGCAGACTCGCTGCCGAACCAAATACCGTCTTCGTTGATCCAAACGGCCTTATCGATAATTTCGACGCCGCGCACAGCATTGTTTTCCAGGTTTTGGCGCAGCAGCGAAGCAATCGCCGGCTCTGCTTCGAATGCAAGCAGCCTGGCATTGGGAAACAGCCTTTTGAAATACAGAACGCTCATTCCAATATTGGCACCGCAGTCGAAAATGACAGGTTGGGGCTGGCTGCTTTCGAAGTAGTAGAATTCATCCGCAAAAATTTCCTTATGCTGCCACAGGAACGACATCGTGTCGGGTACTTTCAGTTTGAACCCGCCGAACGCCACGTCCGTCAGCTTGTAACGGACGCTGTTGCCGTATTTGAGCAGCAACGCCATAAATTCCCGGTTCCTCGCGGAGCCGAGCGCATGATAAGGTTCTTTAAGCAGGTAGCGAAGCCAGTACATATGAATAGTAGGTCAAATGCCGTATTTGACCCGGTTTTTAACTTTTAAAAGGAATGGTAACCGGTAATACTCCCCGAATGCCCGGATCATTTTTTCATCGGGCCTAAGGTCGGCGGGCATTTCGACGCGCCCCTCGGCCATTTCGTGGCCATATTCTCCCGATTTGAATGTGAAATTAGTGCCGCTGCCGTCCGTTCCGATGTTTTTGATTTTGGAATGAATCGGGTAGAGCCCGTATGCATTGTTCTGAAACTGCGAATAGGTCCAGCGAATGGCCCAGGAATCGATCACGCCCTGCTGCTGTTTGGCGAGCATAGGCCAGAGATCGTCGCCGCCCTTGTTGAATTCCTCACGACGGCCCGCATTGCTTTTCAGCACCGGGAAATCCTTTACCTGCCAGTCGGCTTTCGCCCATTTGTGCGCCCATGTGCCCCATCCCCACGAGCTTGCGCGCGGCACCAGATACAGATCATGCGGATAATTTTCAGGGAAATGAACAG
>CAMLNK010000985.1 GCA_946481035.1 uncultured Dyadobacter sp.
ACGACGACCTGCTTTATGAAGAAGGAAAAGAAGACGAACTTCTTGGAAAAATTCAGAAAAAGATCGGCAAAACCAGAGAAGAAGTGGAACGTGAAGTGGACAGCTGGTCGCGCTAGATCCTGAAACAGGTCGATATAAGCCCCGGAGTCACTGGTTCCGGGGCTTTTTTGTAGTAGCCTGCGGCCGGGAGGCGCTTTTACCAGTATATTTCCTGCATCGAATCCTAAATCCGCTTTCTGAAATGAATCCAAATGAAATTCCCGTCGGCATTGTTGGTCTTGGTTTAATGGGTTGCAGCATTGTGACCTGCCTGCTCATCGCGGGCCACCCCGTCGCGGCCATAGCTCCTATCCCCGCCGACCTCGACCACGCCGAGCGCCGCATTCGCGAACATTTGCAAAATGCCTGGCAAAACGGGATCATTGAAAACGAACCGGAGTTCTATTTGCGGAAACTGATCATTACCGAGGATTACTCGGTGCTTCACCCGTGCAAGCTTGTGAACGAATGCACGATCGAGAACATCGATATTAAGAATGCGGTGTATCAAAAGATCGAGAAAGAGATAGCGCCCGACGCCCTGCTGACCAGCAATACTTCCGCTATCCCCATTAGCCAGCTTCAAAAACTGACGCAGCATCCATCACGCTTCCTGGGCCTGCACTGGACCGAGCCCGCGCACACGACCCGCTTCCTTGAAATCATTTGCGGCGACGATACCGACATTCAAAACGGCGAATACCTGTACGAACTCTCGCATTTGTGGGGTAAGGAGCCTATTCTGGTGCGAAAAGACATTGCTGGCTTCATCACCAACCGCCTCATGTACGCCATGTACCGCGAAGCGGTCAGCCTTGTGGAGAATGGTTATGCCACTATCGAGGACGTCGACCGCTCCTGCCGCAACAATGCGGGTTACTTCATGACCCTCGTCGGCGTATTCCGCTGGATGGACCTAACGGGCGTTCCGGCTTATCATACGGTAATGAAAAACCTGCTCCCTACCCTCAACAACAGCACCGAAGTACCAGAGCTGATCGACAAAGTTGTACGCGAAGGCGGCAAAGGCGTGCTCAATTCACACGGCTTTTATGAATATGAACCCGGTGAGGCAGAGGTTTGGGAAGAAACGTTCAAGGAGTTTACTTATGATATCCGAGAGCTGGCGCTGAAATATCCGGGAGATATTGTGAAACGGCGACTGGCAGAGAAAAAGAATCAGGAATCTGCTGAAAACCGTTAATCAACCTTCCCATCCTTCAAAAACACCGTCGTCCCGGAAACACCATCCGCGTCTTTCAAATAGAAAAAAGCATATTTATATCCTTCTTTTGGAACGGTCTGAACGATCGTCTGCGTATCCTCATTGATCGTCGCCGGGCTGTGCTGCCAAACGCGATGCTCGTTGTCCGAGGTTATGTCATTGGTATAATAAAACTCGGCGGACGCTACCTGCTTGCCCGAAACCGGTTTCAGGATAACCGTTAACTGGTTTTTGTCCAAAGTAATGGTACTCGCTGCCACGAAAGGCCGTGGATTCCCATTCAATGCGCCATCGAAAAAAGTGCGGATTTCAATAGGCGCCCAGCCGTCTTTGTGGCTGTGGGGCATGTCGGGGATAATGCAGACTTGTTTGTTTTTACTTAATTCATAGGTTTTAATGTAAGGCCCGACATTGTAGTGCTTGTCTTTATTTCCATTAATAAATAACATAAATGGTTTGGCATAAGGCAGGTAACCCGACGGGTCGAAGAACTTCATCCAGCGCGCTTTCGCCGCGGGCGGCAATGCATTCAGATTTTGTTTGAATACATCCGATTCATCATAGAAACCACAGCCATAAACCGGCGCAGCAGCGATGAAACGGCTGTCGAGGCTGGCGACGAGGCAGGTAAGGTAGCCGCCCCAGCTAATGCCGGTCAGGCCGGTGCGCAACGGATCGATTTCAGGGAAGCTTAACAAGAGTGAATGCGCCAGAATGGAACTCGCGACGGCGTGGTAGGTCCACACATTTTTCAAATTGCCTTTTTGTATCTGCTGAAACTTATTTTCATTCGACTGCTCCGGCCCGGGTTGCTCCACCTTCTGACCGTCGGCGCCATTGCCCGACAAGTCCATCGCGATGGCTGCATAACCCTCGTTCGCCCATTTTTCCACCCATTCGCGGAATGCCTTGCCGCCGCCTCCGTGGATCAGCACCAGGCCGGGGAACTTCTGGTTAGTCGCAGGGCGGCCGGCGATGATGTCCGGATTGGAATAGTAAGCAAATACCTCCGTCGGCTTGCCTTCGAAATCGACACTTTTGTACAATAGCGATCGCACAGTGCTGGTGTCATCGAGCCAGCGGGATTGCGGGGCTTGGCTGAGCTCGTTCAGGTCCCAAAGCAGGGTATCGACTTTGATGTGCCGGGCGTCGATCAGCCAAGGTTGTTGGAATTGTGCGCTGGCGCCGCCGGCCAGTAATAGCAGTATGGCAATGATTTTTTTCACCCTGTTCATGGTTTTGGTAACGCTTGAAACATTTTGATAAAAAAAGGCCGGAAACCCGATCATTTTAGCGCAAATGATGGTTCTTCTAAAAAGTCTTGACTAGTTTTGAAATACCCTTTGGCAGCTGTTCCTAACCCGGAAAAAGGTATTTTTCAGTAAATCTATTCCCATGAACGATTTCATAGCCGCCAGATCCCAAATGGCCCTTTCCCTGGGCTTTCACATTATATTTTCCTGCATCGGAAT
>CAMLNK010000986.1 GCA_946481035.1 uncultured Dyadobacter sp.
GAATCCTCCTCAGCTTCCTCGCTTACCTTCACGAAAGGAAACTTCTTTAAAAGATCTCGCAAAAAGTTGAGCTCATTGTCTTCTACTTCGACCGTTAGCGTAGCCATAAAATCAGAGTTAATTTCAATAAATATAACGAAATTCTACCTCACTTCCATTAAAACCCAATCCGCTTTCGCCCGTTCTGCACCGCCGCGCCATTCACATGCGCTCGCAGCTCTGCCAGTTCCTTTTCAAAACCTCCCGACAAAATCGGGAAGCGGCACCAGGAGCGTGGGTCGAGGTTGCGGTCGTCGAGGTGGAAGGATGGGGCGTAGCGTTCGCGCTTCCATTGGTTACGGCTCCATAATTTGAAAAAGCGCTCCGTCCAGCCAAGCAACTGCTCGGCACTGTAAATAGCCTTGTAGCGCACATACAGATTCCTGTACGATTCCAGAGGCGACTTTTTGTCACGAATCGCGAGCCCTTCCAGGTCGTTCAAAAACTCGTAAGGCATCAAATCAGCCTCATCGGTCTGTGTTTGCGCGAGCGGTCGCAGTTCGGCGGTCGGTTGCAGGCTGTTCACTTTCTTCAAACCTTCAATGCGGATATGCTTGCCTTTCACTTCGCATCCCACCGTTTCGAGCCAGCGGAGCCATTGGCGCAGGTAATGCTTGTCGATGCCCGCAAGCGGACTAATGCTTCCGGAAGTATCGCCATCCATGGTGGCATAACCCACGGCCGCTTCCGAACGGTTGGAAGTAGCTAGCAGAAGGTGGTTCGATAGGTTGGTCAGCAACCACACTCCCGGGGCACGGACCCGCGCTTGGATGTTCTGCAATGCGATATCATCCTGTTCCCAGGTCAGTTTACGACCAATCTGGTCTTCGATCAGGCCTTTATATGTTTCGACAAGGCCATTGATATTCACATTATAAAATGTAGAACCAATCGATTCCGCGAGCGATTGAGCGGATTCCAGCGTGTCCATAGAGCTGTTTTCAGTTCCCTGGTAAATATTATGGATCAAAACTTTGGCAAGGTCCTCCTCCGTTTTGGCTGACTGGATATCCTTGATGTAAGATAATTTCCGTTTAAAACCGTCCATACCGATACTTTCGTCGGCCAGCCGGATCATTAACCCGCACAACGCAGTACAAGCACAGGAATCGGCGCCACCCGAAAGTGATATAGTAAAACCATTCGACCGGCTTTTTCTAAGATAGTCAAACAAGGCAAGGCATTCGGCTCTTGCGAATTCTTCTTCCTTCAATGCGCCCCCTTTTTCAAACGGCTCGATGTCCGGGATTTGCGGTAATACCGGCTCGATCTCCGGGAAATCGAACCGCGCGGGGATGCGCCATGTCCGTTCTTTGGCCGGAATAGCGATTTTACTCTGCACCTGACTCAAACGGGTGTATTCGGTATCGATCACGGCGGTTGTGATCACATAATCCTCATAGCTGAACCGCGGGCTCGACGCCAGCAGGTCGCCGTTCGAAGCGATCATCGCATCACCATCATAAACAGCCCTTCCTGCCTCATTACCAAGGAGATTTGTATAAATATAACTACATGAAAACGATCGGGATGCGTCCACTACGAGCTTCTCCCGTACCATGAACTTGTTAAATGCAAAATGGCTTGCGCTGGGGTTCAGGATAATGTCCACGCCCCGCTCGTAATGCCTGCGCGCGGGACGGTTGGCCACCCAGCCATCCTCACAAATCTCGAATGCGACCTTCACACCATGCGAACCGCCCAGGATCGGGCCCGGGGCAATGTCAAAAATCACATCGCCGATCGGGTAAAACATCTGATTGACCTCGATACTCTCCACTACGCCGGGCTGCCACGGCCTGAACCACCGCGCTTCGTAATGAATGCCATTGTTGGCCAGGTTTTGTTTGCAGTAAAAACCGGCGATTTGCTTGTTTGAAATCAGGCAGGCCGTGTTGTACAAACTTCCATTATGACGCAATGGCAAACCCACCGCAACGATCATTCCGGCTGTTTCCTCGGCTATTTCGAGCAGGCAGCGCTGGGCTTGTTCTACCATGTCGGGCGCGAAAAAATAATCGTCGCAGCCGTAACCTGAAATACACAATTCGGGCAGGCACAGCAGGCTTACGTCCTGCTTCCGGGCTTCCCTGATCGCTCCGACGATATTTCGGGTATTGGCCTCCCAGGCCATGGGTGTCTGGTTTACAACTCCGGAAGCAACTTTGATCAATGGCATGGATGATGGTATGTTTTTCGATTCGGTATGTCTCTGTGTTAAATCAAGACAGGCAACTTAATAAAAAAATGCCTTTTTCGAACCGCTAAGGTTTTTTCCTATTTTTGTCAACAACTAATTTAAAGAACAGATTCCTCTTGCAGTTCCCCTCATTCATCGCCAAACGGATACGCCATAACGAAGCAGGATCATTTTCTGCCACAGTTTCGCGGATCGGCGTGGCCAGTATCGCCATTGGTGTGGCGGTGGGAATCATCGCTTTTGCGGTGCTACTCGGTTTCAAGCAAACAATCCAGCAAAAAATATTCCTTTTCAGCGCGCATATCAATGTAAATGCCTTTTCGCAGGGCAATACTTACGAAGAAGCACCGCTACCAATCAAAAATGCGGTGTCGGAAATACTGCCAACCATCCCAGAAATCAAGCGATGGCAGGCCGTGGCGCATAAATCGGGCATTCTCAAAACGCCGGATGAAATCAAAGGGGTGATCCTGAAAGGTGTTGGTAAGGACTAC
>CAMLNK010000987.1 GCA_946481035.1 uncultured Dyadobacter sp.
ACAGTAACTCCTGCTTTTCCCTTCGGCAGTACTAGCTGCATCAGGTTCAAAGGGTATGATCTCAGTCCGCATGTCGGGACACCCCTAAAGTTGAGGCAAAGCTATTTGAAATTCACGAGTTTCAAAAGAATTAGAAAAAAACGTAAGACGGAACGTGGATAAGACGTGAAATTTTTTAAAATAATAAGGTATTTTTGACCCTAATATTAAAACCTGTATAACGACCTGCTTTATTTTGATGGATTTGATCATCAGAAGTGCCGCTCCTAAGGATCTGCCTTCGCTGTTGGAAATTATCAACCACGCTATTCTGAACACCACGGCTATTTATGATTACGAAGCCCGGACCATGGAACAACAAAAAGCCTGGTTTGAACAAATGTTCTATGACGGTATGCCGGTGATTGTGGCGGAGTTGGAAGGCGAAGTAATCGGTTATGGGTCCTATAATATTTTCCGCCCGAAGATCGGGTACAAATTCAGTGTGGAGCATTCCATTTACCTTGATGAAAAATCACGTGGGATGGGTGTAGGCGGCAAATTGCTGGGCAGCCTTATCCAGCGCGCGAAAGAATCGGGATTGCATACGATGATCGGCTGTATCGACGCTTCGAACCGCGCGAGTATTGAATTTCACAAGAAGTATGGGTTTGTGGAGAAGGGATATTTGAAGGAAGTGGCCTATAAGTTTGACCAGTGGCTGGATCTGGTTTATATGCAGCTGTTGCTCGAAGAGGATTGATATTTTTGGGAGGAAGGACGAGGGAGGAAAGGGAAGAAGTCAGGGGTAGTCATTGGTAGTCAAGAATGGTCAGGAGTGGTTCAGTAGTAGTCGGGAGGTTATCCTACAAAATTGACAATACTTGACAACACATGACAAAGCCTGACAACACATGACCACACCTGACAATAAAAAACGAGGCGCAGCTTAATACTGCGCCTCGTTTGCATTTAATGGGCTCTGCCCGTTTCTACATAAGTATCTTCATCGCCCGTCGGCTTGCCTTGCCACCAGGAGGCGAGGATGGAGCCGGTGATGTTCATCAATGGGCCGAAAATCGCCGGTGCGAGGCCGACGGTGGCCATTTTGCCCATTTCCTTGGCGATACCGGAGGCTAATCCGCCATTTTGCATTCCTACTTCAATGGCTATCGTACGGCAGTCGCGCTCGCTCATGCGGAACAGGCGGCCCGACCAGTAACCGAGCGTGTAACCCGACAGGTTGTGGATCAACACGAGCAACAGCAATGCAGGTCCGATCGATAGCAGGCTGTCGCGGCCGGCAGCGGTGATGATCACGATAATAAATGCAATACCGCCCATCGATACCAGTGGCATGGCCGCATCGAGCCACTTCACTTTTCCGCTGAACAGCTTGTTGAAGATCAAGCCGGCGCCGATAGGAATAATTACCATTTTGATAATATCCCACATCATATGCAGCGTATCGATCTTCACGAATGCACCTGCGAGCAAGCTCATCAGTACCGGCGTGACCAGCGGTGCGAGCATGGTTGAAATGGCGGTGATGGTAATGGACAATGCAAGGTTCGCTTTCGCCAGGTAGGAGATCACATTGGAAGCCATGCCGTTCGGTGAGCAGCCGATCAGGATAATACCCGCCGCGATTTCGGGCGGGAAACCGCTGATGTTGGCCAATGTGTAACCGATGGTTGGCATGATGATAAAGTGGCTTACAACGCCGATCAGCACACCTTTGGGCATTTTAACTACACCCACAAAATCACCGAAACTCATGGAAGTACCCATTCCGAACATGATAATCTGAATGAGTGGAGTAATCAAAGTTGAAAGTTTAAAGTCGCTCACCGTGAGAAAATGCTGCGGGTAGTACAATGCCGTGGTTACAGCCGCGAAAATGACGGTAGTGTAGGTAAACCCTTTCAGTTTTTCATAACCTCTGAAACTGATCGCGAGCGACAAAAAGAATGCAATAAAGAAGGGGCCGGCGGAGGGGAGGCTTCCGGTGAAAGCGAGGTAGAGCGCTATCAGCAGGCAAACCGCGGCGACGCCGGACAAGAGCTTGTAAATATTCATATAAATGTATTTAAAATGCAATTTTGAAAATGCGAAAGAAAATTCCTGTCTGTTTTACCAAACAGGAAATGCTGAAAACCAGGCCGGATTACTCGTTTACCAGGTTCTTTTTTTCATGTACTCATCGAGCTCCGCACGCTTCATAGGGATTTCGTTCGGATTTTTATCGAGCCATTTCAGGAAGTCGGTTTTGAGGGCGTCGGTCCACTGGCTGTCGATCTGGCCGGGGGTGTACTTGCCTTCTTTCAGCATTTGAATACCGAATTTGTCGCGCAATGCAATGAACTCGGCCGTCTGCACCACTTTTTCGACCATATGCGCGGGCACGAAGATCACGCCTTCTTTTTTTGCGAGTACCAGGTCGCCTGGGAGCACCACGGCGCGGCCGATGCGGATTGGGGTATTAATGCCGGTTACTACGGCGTCTTTGAGATACGAAGGATCGAAATCGCGGACGAATGCATTGAAGCCCGGGATTTTGGAAAGGCCGTCGAGGTCGCGCACGGAGGCATCGAACACTACGCCATTACCGGTTTTGGCATAAATAGAGTTGGCAAGGTTATCGCCGATCAGCGTACCTTCCACGATTTTGCCCATGCCGTCGGCTACATATACGTCGCCTTTGCCGAGCATGTCGATCGGCCAGGAGTTGGTATTACCGATGCGGCCCTGTT
>CAMLNK010000988.1 GCA_946481035.1 uncultured Dyadobacter sp.
GCCAAATATAGAACTTATCGTCCCATTTCAACCGGATGTTGCTGTGGATCAGCTTATCATTAATTTCTTTTCCGATACGCCAGCGCACCACATCGAACAGGCGCAGGCCTTCGAATGCGAGCTCCCGCCTGCGCTCCTTACGTACGAGCGCACGGGTGAGCGTGGTGAACGCGGGCACGCCTGCGCGGGCGCGGATCGCATTCACGTAGGAAAGCGCCTTTGCATCTGCGGTAGTGCCGCCCCCTTTTTCCATTTGGGCCTCGGCGTTCATCAGGTAAATGTCGGAAAGGCGGAAAAGTACAATGTCGTGGCCTGTGAGAATATCACGCTCGCTGGGAATGAAGCGTCCCGGGTCCCAGATCGCCGCGAATTTGATCAGTCCATAATTCGTAGCCGTGAATTCGGTTTGGAATTTGAAGCCATCCTCGCGTTCGAAAGTGGTTTTGTTCGGTGAAAAGTAATACCACTTTTTCAGGCGGAGGTCGCCGGCTTCGTATTCATCGATCAGGTCCTTGGTCGGTGCGAGGCCTCCCCAGCGGAAAAATTCCACTTCCTGCCCGCCGTCGTTCGACTGGCGGCCATCGCGGGTTTCGATGTATTTAATGGAGAAAAGGATTTCAGGACAAGATGCCTGCCCTTTGCCTTTGATGAACGGAGATTCAAGATCAGCTGCGAGCGAGTATTTGTTCGATGAGATGATAGACGACGTCAGTGAAATCACATCATCCCATTTACCCTGAAATAATGCAATGCGCGCCTGCAACGCCCTCACGCTGGTTTTCACTGCGTGGCCGGATTTATAGGTGTCGTCAGGCAGGTTAGCATAGGCGAAATTCAGGTCCTCCTCAATAAATTTATAAACTTCCTCTTTGGTCGATTTGGCGATTTTCAACTGCTCAACATCGGCCGGAACTTCCTTGTATATCACCACCCCGCCCCAATGCTGCACGAGCTCGAAATAGAACATCGCCCGCAGGAAACGTGCTTCGGCTTCATAAGCTTTTGCCGCCGCGTCGGGCAATGCCACTCTGGTGAAGTTTTTAAGGAAAATATTACAGCTCGCAATGCCCGTGTAGCACGATGCGTACAACGACCTTGGCGCACCCGAGTTGGCCGGATCGAGCGTACCCGACTGCATGAGGCGGATGTCGCCGTAATGCTGCGCCCAGCCATTGTCGGCAGCGGCATCGAAATAGCTGCGGTGCCAGGTCACGTAGGTACCTTTCAGGCGCGCGTAGCACCCTGCCAGGCCCATTTGCACATCGCTTTCCGACGTCCAGAACTGCCCTGCCGCGATTTCCTGCGGCGGGTTTTTATCCAGAAAATCATCACTGCAACCCGTCAGCGTGGCCACGAGCATAGCAGGCAAGAGAATATGGCTTAGAAAAGTTTTCATATGGCGTATATCTTTTAGATCAAATGACATCTTTTTATACCAATCAGAATTTCAGGTTCAAACCCACCGAATAGACTTTCAGCTGCGGATACTGCGCATGCCAGCCGTCGCCTGCCCGCTCGGGGTCGAGGTCGGGGTATTTGGTGAACGTGAGGATATTGTCGCCGGTGAGGAATACTTTCAAATGGCTGATACCTACTTTTTTCGTGACCGAAGCCGGAATGGTGTAGCCGATCTGCAAGTTTTTCAGACGCAGGTAAGAGGCGTCTTTGAGAAAATAGGTCGAGTTCTGGGCCGTTCCGCCGGTCATAGGCGCATATCCCCAGCCGTAAATGGCCGGTACTTCCGAATCCGGATTGGTCACAGGATCGTAGGCATCGAGGAATTTCGGGTGTGGAGAAGAGCCCTGCGAGAATGGGTCTTCACCGAAGAAATAGGTTCTCACCTTCTGCCCCTGAACGCCCTGGAAGAAAAGTGCCAGGTCGAAGTTTTTCCATCTCACATTACCCCCGAACGAGTAAATAAAGCCCGGGTAAGCGCCCTTCACCCGAATGCGGTCGTCGCCGTCAATCTTGCCGTCGTTGTTCTGGTCTTTGAATTTAATATCCCCCAATTGCGGGTTACCGGGCGTAACCACGGCTTTCAATTCTTCCTGGGATTTGAAAAGGCCGGTGTATTCGTACAAATAATAATCCTGGTAAGGCAGGCCTTCCTTGATAATGCGGTTGCTGTATGCCGGTGCGGGATACTTCACTACTTTGTTGCGGTTCACGGAGAGTTGCCCGTTAAGACCATATTCCACCGAACCGAACTTGCCTTTATGCCCCAACTCGAATTCGACGCCGTAATTTCGGAGCGTGCCGTAGTTGATAACAGGCGCCGACATACCCGCGCTGGCCGGAATGATTGCCCCCGCAAGAATACCGGTGGTTAACTTGTTGTACCAGTCGATCGTACCGTAGATCAGGTCGTTTTTGAGGTTAAAATCCAGGCCGATGTTGGCGACCTTTGTTTTTTCCCATGTCAGCGACCGGTTACGGAACGCCGTTTGCTGCACGCCTTGCGCCAACGCTTCATTGAATGCGTAGGTAGAAGAAACATAAGTCTCCTGCCACGGATATTCACCCAAATTCGCATTTCCGACACGGTATTCACTGATATTGGCATTACCCAGCAACCCGTAAGAAGCCCGCAGTTTCAGGTTGTCGATCCAGTTGGCGCCTTCGCGGACAAACGCTTCCTCGCTGATCCGCCATGCGGCCGAAGCAGAAGGGAAGAAGCCCCAGCGGCTGTCCTTGTAAATGCGCGAAGTACCATCATACCTGAAATTGG
>CAMLNK010000989.1 GCA_946481035.1 uncultured Dyadobacter sp.
CGTCGCCGAGGAATGTATTATCGTCGAGGTAATCGAGCCAGAAGCCGTTGGTTTTGAGTGCGGTTTCTGTTTTACGCTGGGTTTCAGCCACGAATTTCTCGATATCCTTCTGATCAGCGCCATTCGTTTTGATCTTGTTGATCTCTTCCTGCGCCCTTTTAACCAGTTTATCCACATTCTCCGGCGCACAGCCGAAGCCGATCGAGAACCGGTAATGCCCGGTCGGGAATTTGTCGGTACCCTCCGAAACGCTCACGCCGTACACGCCGCTTTCCTCTTCCCGCAGCGATTCGATGAGTTTAATCTGCAAAATCTCCTGCAATGCTTCGATTTGCACATTATTCTCGGGATTATAGTCATATTCTCCGCTCGAAACGAGTGTTACCCGGCTTTTCGGCTCCAAACCTTTGTAAATCACCTTTTCAATGCGCCCTTTCGGAGGGAAAATGTTCGGGTGGCTGAACGTATCTTCGCGATCGCTGGACGGCAGGCTTCCCAGGTATTTTTCGATCAGCGGTTTGAGCGTCTCGGGCTTGAATGCGCCTACAATGGTAAATACAAAATCGGACGCATCGGCGAAGCGGTTTTTGTAGATTTCAAATGCCCGGTCGAGGCTTACTTTGTCGATACTCTCCGGTTTCAGCGGCTGGCGTTTGGGGTTGTGGCTCGTCAGTACTGCATTCAATGAGTCGGAGAATACCTTTTCCGGGGTCAGCGTTTTTTGCATATTTTCCAGATATGCTTTCTGATTCGCCAATATGCCCGCTACTACGTCGGCATCTTTGCGTGGCTCTGTGAAATAGGCGTAGATCAACTGCAATGTGGTTTCGAGGTCCTTCGGATTGGTATTGCCGCCGATGCCTTCCGTCAGCTCGCTCACATACGGGCCCGCGCTGGCGGTCTTGCCCGCGAGGAATTTTTGCAGCTGCGTCTGGTTATAAGGTCCTACACCGCCCGATTGAACCAGGTAGCTCGTGAAAATACCCGTTTCACGTTCGCCCGGGAAAAGCGAATAACCACCTTTTGCAGTGGCTTTGATCAGGATCTCGTCATTTTTAAAATCGGTAGGCTTCAACAAAACCTTTACGCCATTCGAAAGTGTAAGTTCTGTAACACCCAGTTTGTCGAGTGTTTTTTCGCCCGTGATTTTGCCGGGAACAGGTTCCGCTTTCAGTAACGGTGCATCCACAACGTCGTCGACATAAGCGGTTACATCCTTGCCGGCCTCATTCAGCAGCGAACGGATCTCGGCTTCGGTAGGAAGTGCGTCTTTGCTTTTTTCAGGTCCCATGATCACCACGGCCCTGTTTTTATCGGTAATGTATTTTTTGGCAAGACCATTGATCTCAGCCAGCGTTACGCCGTCAAGGTGTTTTTTCACAAATTCGAAATAAGCATCTGCACCCATGAATGCCTTCTCGTGAAGGAAATGGTTGAGGTATTCCTGCACGTGGTTCGCGGATTTGGTTTTGTCCCGCTCTTTGTAGTCCTCTTCGACCGCATTGTAAAAGTCCTTTTTGGCGCGGTCGAGCTCGGGCTGGGTAAAACCGAACTTCTGCACCCGCGCATTCTCTTCCAAAAGCGTGGTGAGCGCGGTTTTCATCGAAGCCGCATCCTTGGCAAGGGCAATGGAAGTGTAGGAATCCAGGTTTCCGAGAAAATCGCCATACTGGCTTGCCCCGTAAAGGAACGGCGGATTAGCCTTTTGGGTCAATTCCTGCATGCGCTGGCCCATCATCGCATTGTACAATTCCTGCGCAAAGTTGTTCCGCACATCCTGCAACGATTTTTCCTTCGTATTAGGCTGTTTGTAAATCAATTGAATGAGGTTTTGCGGATACTCGGGGTCGGTCACGATCGCCACTTTGGTGGAGCCGTCGAGCGGAATATCGTAGCGTGTGCGCTTTTTGGGATTAACCGGGGGCTTAATGGAACCGAATTTCTGCGAAATCATCGCTTCCACTTTGGCAACATCAAAGTCTCCGACGGCGATCACAGCCATCAGATCGGGACGGTACCAGTCCTGGTAAAATGCCCTGATCGTCTCCGGCTTGAAGCTTTTCAGAATGCTGTCCTTCCCGATCGGTAACCGCTCGGCATACCGCGAATTGTTGAGGATCACTTTCAGGAACTTGTCGCGCATGCGCTGCTGCGCGCCCCGGCCCATGCGCGACTCTTCGAGCACCACGCCGCGCTCCTTTTCGATTTCGGCCGGATCGAGCAATGCGCCATTGGCCCAATCTTCCAGCACCTGGATGCCCTTTTCGAGCAAGCCTGCCGAATCGGTCGGGATAGGGAGCATATAAACGGTTTCATCAAAGCCGGTATAGGCATTCAAATCAGCGCCGAAGCGCACGCCCGTTTTTTGCAGGAAATTGACCAGCTCATTTTTAGGGAAATGCGTGGTACCATTGAAATTCATGTGTTCCATGAAGTGCGCCAGCCCTTGCTGCGCATCGGTTTCCAGCACGGAGCCCGCTTTTACAGCCAGCCGTAGCTCCGCGCGGTTCTTGGGTTCCGTATTTTTTTTAATGTAATAGGTAATTCCGTTTTTGAGTTTTCCGGTCTTTACACTGGGATCGAGAGGGATTTTTTGAGTGTTCAGGGTCTGTGCGTGCACTGTCGCGACAGAAACCACACCCCATCCGGCTAAGCATAGTGCTATGAACGCCTTTTTCATTTTTCTAATTTTAAATTTGATGAAATTCAGGAGGGGCGAAAGAT
>CAMLNK010000990.1 GCA_946481035.1 uncultured Dyadobacter sp.
GGGCTTTCACACAAGAAATACGATGTGAAAGGGCTCCAATTCCACCCCGAATCGGTTTTGACGGAGCATGGCAAGGAAATGCTGCAAAACTGGTTGCAAATCTGACCTCCGCTTTCAAATAACACCACCTTACCCGACGATATAGCACTTTTGAACAACTATGAAACACATTCTTAGCCATCTTTTTGAATACAAAGTCCTCGACAAGGAGCAAGCCAAAGATGTTTTGATGGGCATTGGAACAGGAAAATATTCCAATTCAGAAATTGCCTCATTTTTAACTACTTATGCCATGCGCAGCATTACTGTGGAAGAGCTCGAAGGCTTCCGCGACGGCTTGCTGGAACTCTGTCTCTCAGTCGATTTGTCGGCATATGACCCTATCGACGTTTGCGGGACCGGAGGTGATGGAAAGGACACATTCAATATTTCGACGCTTTCGTGTTTTGTGGTGGCGGGCGCTGGTCAAAGGGTGGCGAAGCATGGTAACCACGGCGTTTCGTCCATGTGCGGGTCGTCGACGGTCCTGGAATACCTGGGTGCGAGGTTTACGAATGAAAAGGATTATCTGGAACGGAAGATCGATCAGGCCGGCGTATGCTTTTTACATGCCCCTCTTTTTCACCCCGCTATGAAAAACGTGGCGCCGGTAAGGAAGGAATTAGGCGTGAAAACGTTCTTCAATATGCTCGGTCCGATGGTGAATCCGGTATCGCCGAAAAAACAGCTTGTGGGCGTATTTAGTCTTGAATTAGCGCGTCTTTTTGCTTATCTTTACCAACAAACGGATAAGCAATTTCTGGTTCTCCACGCATTAGACGGCTACGACGAAGTGTCATTGACAGGTGCTTTTAAAGTTATCACCGCTCATTCCGAGCAAGTTCTTACCCCCTCTCATCTAGGGCTTCAAACCTTGCGCGCCGAAGATTTATCAGGCGGCGTTACGGTGGAAGAGTCCGCCAGGATTTTTATGAGTGTTTTGAACGACACGGCAACGCCATCGCAGAAGCAGGCGGTGCTCGCCAATGCGGCCATGGCGCTTTATTGCGCCAATCCGGCATTGTCGCTGACCGACGCCGTGGAAACGGCCCGGGAGTCGCTCGAAAGCAAGAAAGCGTTGGCAGCTTTCAAAAAATTGATCGAAGAATAGTTAGCGGGGAAATGTTTCTCCCTTTTTATAATTGCAGTTACAGCATTTTTAGATGAATATTTTAGAAAAAATTATCGCCCGTAAGCACGAAGAAATCAGCGAATCGAAAAAGCAGCGGTCCATTTCCGATCTGGAAAAGGAACCATTGTTCTCGCGTCCGACGGCTTCGCTGGCTACGGCGCTAAGGTCATCTACTTCCCCCCGCATTATCTCGGAATTCAAACGGAAATCCCCATCGAAAGGCATTATCAACGGCGACGTACAGCCGCAGATCGTGACGAAGGATTATGTGAATGCCGGCGCCGCGGGGCTTTCGGTACTCACCGATATCGATTTTTTCGGAGGCTCATTTGCTGATTTCCTCGCAGCAAGGGAGGCCAATCCGCATATTCCGATGCTCCGGAAAGATTTCATGGTGGACGAGTACCAGCTCTTCGAAGCCAAATCGATCGGTGCGGACGTGATCCTGCTCATCGCAGCATGTCTTACACCTGCGGAAATCGCTCATTTGAGCCGCAGGGCGCACGATCTGGGGCTGGAAGTACTGCTGGAAGTCCATAATGCGGAAGAACTCGCTGTAAGTGTTGGCGAGCATATCGACATTGTGGGCGTCAATAACCGCAACCTGAAAACTTTTGAAACTTCCATTGAAACGTCCATCGAGCTCAGCGAGCTGATCCCGGAGCAGTTTGTGAAGATTTCAGAGAGTGGTTTGAAAGACGCCGAGACCATTGTGAAGCTGTTTCAACACGGCTACAAAGGCTTTTTGATCGGAGAGACATTTATGAAAACTGTAAACCCGGGCGCCGCACTTGCAGGTTTACAACAAGATTTAACTCAACATAGCAATTTAAATCCTCTGGTTCTATGAAAATTAAAGTTTGCGGATTGCGCCAGCAAGACAACATTGAGCAGGTAGTAGCCTTACAGCCCAATTTTATAGGGTTTATTTTCTATGAAAAGTCACCGCGCTTTGTGGGCGAGGAATTGAATGAGGAATACATCCGCAGCATTCCTCAGACCGTCAAAAAAGTAGGTGTGTTTGTAAATGCCAACCCCGGCCACATTTTGAATATGGTCAAAAAATATGACCTGCAATATGTGCAGCTGCATGGCAATGAAATGCCCGACATTTGCCGGAGCATTCGCCAGAAGGGCGTAAGCGTGATCAAGGCATTCTCGATCGACGAGAAGTTCAACTTTGCGATGCTGAACAACTACAAATCGTTTTGCGACCTGTTTTTGTTCGATACAAAAGGCGAAAACCCTGGCGGCAACGGCACGGCATTCGACTGGAAACTGCTTAGCAAGTACGATAACGAAAAGCCGTTCCTCCTCAGCGGCGGTATCGGGCTCGAAAACATCGAAGAGATCATCTCATTATCCCAAACCCTTCCCATTTACGGCATCGACGTCAACAGCAAGTTCGAAACCGAGCCGGGCGTGAAGGACATCGCCAAGCTGGAAGAGTTATTTAGTTTAGTTCGCGTAAAAGAGCAAGAAGAAGCGGAAGCTTAATTTTTATGGAATCAATTGCAGAAAAGAAGTCGTATCAGGTAAATGACCGCGGTTA
>CAMLNK010000991.1 GCA_946481035.1 uncultured Dyadobacter sp.
CCTGGAACTTCACCGACGAAGCATCCGACTCAACCACTTTGTAAGCAACCGTATCGATCAGCGCCGGCGTTTGCCAGTTTTCAAACGCAAAGCTTTGTCCTTTTTTGAAATACACCGAAAACTGCCCGCCCTCGGGAGACAGCCAGAAACGCTCCTCCCCGCCAAAGCCATTCATATGTGGCTGATATTGGCCGCTTTCGATGAGTTTGTAGTTGATCCAGCCATAGCTGTTTCCGGCATCGCCATTGGCAGTACTGGTCATCACCCTGCCTTGAAAGGCGGGGCTAATGAGCGCCTGGGCATCGGGATTGTCCGGGGCCGTGAGGACAATGCTTTCTTTATATTTCTTCAAAAATGCCAGGTCGTAGCCGAATGTTCCAGCCGCCTGTGTTTGTTCTCTTTCCAATTTGTTCTGATCACTTTTATGGTCTGACGAGCAGCCCGCAGCCGCTATTATCATCGCCAGAATCGCCGGATAATGCGCTTTCATGGGCTATTCTTTCAAATAGTTGCCATAACCGACGATCAATACCGACAAGACTATCACCAGAATACCGATGATGATCGAGGAAATGGTCTTTTTACTTACTCCTTTCCACTCTTTCAGGACTAGTCCCCACGAGTTGGCAACGAGGATAATGAATGCCATGTGCAGGATCCACGAGCTCGGGCCATTGCCTAACTTGCTCTCGCCCATGCCGTAAAAGAAGAATTGCAGGAACCAGGTGGTACCGGCCAATGCGGAAAAAATATAGTTCGAAAGCAGCGGCGTCGAAGCGTCGGTGTAGTTGCCGAAGGTTTTGTTGCGTGCATTGAGGAGCATGCACCAGACGAAATTGGTCGTAAGGCCGCCCCAGAGGATCACGACGTAGGTCACATTGTTTTGGAATAAAAACTCACCCTGCCCCGGATTGGCCGCTTTCCAGATCTCGTTCGCTTCCTGGGCCATAATCTTGCCGGCGTCGATCCCGAATGCGAAACAGGCGCTGAGAATACCGGAAATAATGGATACCGTTAAGCCGAGGCCGATTTTAAATTCGGTATTGTCTGCGGCAACGTGCCCTGTTTTCCGCAAATCGGCGTCCTTCATCGCTCCCGCCTTGCCGCAAATGATGATACCTATCACGCAGACGAGCAAACCGATCAGCACCCATTGCCCCCAGGCATTGCTGAAAAGCATTGAAATGGTGTCCTTACCCGGCTGCGGATTGAATTCGTAGTAAACTGAGGGGATCAACGCCCCGAATACCGAGCAAAGCCCAAGGATGATCGAGCTCCCCAGCGCGACGCCCAGGTAACGCACGCCGAGCCCATACGTGAGGCCGCCTATGCCCCAGAGCACGCCAAAGAAGTAGGTCAGAAAGAGTATGCTGCCGTTGGTATGGGCGATGATATCAGTATAGCCGGGGATGGTCAGGTAAGCCGCGAGCGGTGGTACGATAAGCCAGGAGAACAGCCCGCCAACGATCCAGTAGGATTCCCAGGCCCAGCCCTTGACCTGCTTGTATGGAATATAGAAACTGCCGGAGGCGAAGCCACCGATGAAATGGAAGATAACACCCAGAAGAGCTTGCATGAATATTTTTTGAATTTTATCATGTAAAGGCGTTCCTCCGGGTATCTACTTGATGCCGCGGCAAGTCTTTGAAAGTTGTAGATTTTTCAATTGCCGACGACCACCTTCCTGACAACGCGGGTGTTACCGGCCTTCCATTCCACCAGGTACAACCCGGCGGGCCACTGCGCGGTCGAAATCTGCTGCACCTCGTTGGCACGGATGCTGTGGTTTTGGAGCATTCGCACGCCGCCGGCGGTAAGCACATCGAATGTGCCGGTTTTGGAAGAATACACTTTAAAAAAATCGACCGAAGGATTGGGAAATACCTTTACCTCGCCCGCACTGCCCGGCTCTACGCCTGTAACCGATACCGGCAGGATGTTCGTCAGCAAACGCACCCCGCCCGCATTGTTTCCAATCGCCACGTCGGGCTTCTTGTCGCCGTTCAGGTCAGCGACGGCCAGGGAGAGGTAGTTACCGAAATTCACGTCGCCGGACTTGCCATTCACACTCACGACGGAGCTGGCGCGGTCGGTCCATTTACCCCAGTCGGCATTGTTGAATACGCGGATGGTTCCGGTGTGATCGACTGTCGCAAGATCGGGCTTGCCGTCGAGATCGAAGTCCGCGACAGCCACCTGAGAGAAACGTCCCGCGAAATTGATGCCTACGCCCGCGAACGAATCGGTTTCAAATTGGAATGCATATTGCTTGTTGGTACCGGTGTTGGTGTAGTAGTAAATGTTGCCCTGGGTTTTGCCGATAAGCAGGTCGAGGTCGCCGTCGACATCGGCATCGTAGAAATACGGGGAATCCCCGATTTGCAATTCCGCGGGCAATGCAATGGTAACCGCATCGGCAGGATTCAGCTGTGCCGCGGCACCATTTGCTCCTTTGTTGGGAATGTAGCGGTATTCGAGTTTCAGATTGGAAGTAGCCGTGGCTGCAAAACCAAGATCGGCAACGCCATCCCCGTTAAAATCAGCCCATTGCGGTTTGATATTGTAAACCGATAGTTTGGAAAGCAGTTCGAGGTAATCTTCCGATTCTACATTAAAACTTGGCTCGGCTGCACTTCCATTGTTTTTTAAATACCATAGACTTCCCTTAAAACCGCCCGTAACCGGGTTCCCGCCGGTTCCGATGAGCATATC
>CAMLNK010000992.1 GCA_946481035.1 uncultured Dyadobacter sp.
AAAATGCATTGATGTGGTTCCGCGATTTCCATATTGACGCCCTGCGCCTCGACGCCGTACACGCGATCAAAGATTTCAGTCCGGTTCATATTTTGCAGGAAATCGGGCAGGAGGTGGAGGCATTTACGCGAAAGACCGGTAGGGCGCATTATCTGATCGTGGAAATGGATTTGAATGATACACGTTTTGTAAAGCCCGTCGAGGCGGGTGGTTATGGAATGCATGCCCAATGGCTCGACGAGTTCCACCATGCATTGCGCGTGAGCTCGGGGCAGGAGCGGAGCGGCTATTATGCGGATTTCGAGGGCGTAGCTTCGCTCGCCAAGTCGTATCGGGACGCTTATGTTTTCGACGGCATTTATTCCGACCACCGGAAGCGGAAGTTTGGCGTAAAAGCCGGTGATATTCCCGGGCGTCAATTCATTGTTTTTTCCCAAAACCACGATCATATCGGCAACCGCATGCTCGGCGAGCGCACAAGCCGACTGGTAAGTTTTGAAATGCAGAAGCTATTGGCCGGAGCAGTGTTTGTGAGCCCTTTTATACCCCTTCTTTTTATGGGCGAAGAATGGGCCGAACCTAATCCGTTCCAGTATTTTGTAAGTCATACCGAGCACGAACTGGCCGAAGCCGTCCGGAAAGGCAGGAAAAGCGAATTTGCAGCATTTCACCTCGAAGGCGAAGCGCCCGATCCGGTGGCTGTTTCGACGTTTGAAAACTCAAAATTACAATGGGCGCTCTTCAACCAGCCTCCGCACCGGACCATGCTGCATTACTACCAGCAATGGATTACCCTGCGGAAAACCCAGCAAGTGCTGCGCGAATGCGACCGTGGCGGCTTATCGGTAGAGGTTTTTGAGGAAAAGGAACTGATCAGTATTCAGCGGGTATGGGGCAGGCAGCATTTGGTGGCTTTTCTCAACTTCTCAAAAGCGCCGCGCGAGGTGTCATTGCCTTATGAACATCTGTTATGGCATAAACTGATCGCCTCGTCGGAACCGGGCTGGGATGGGCCGCTGCAAATGCCGGAGCGGGCTGATGCCGGTGCATTAACCTTATCGCCGGAGTCCATTACGGTTTATGCCAATATTATAAATGCCTGATTTTGATGCGGATATCGTGCGGAGCCACTTCGTCGCCGCCGAAATAGGGAAGCAGCTTGTAAGCAACGCCAACGCCTCCTGAGCAATGGCGGGGCATCACGGTTTCGACGCCGCCGTAGGTAAACACGTACGTATTATCGCGGATATCGATCCGGAAGCTGGCGGTCTGATTCAGTTCCGCGGTGCCCAGCTCGCGCTCCTGGCGCACGCCATTCACATATATGTATGCGTAGATGCGCAATGCGCCCTCGCGCCAGTTCCAGCCGAAACGCGCGCTGTTGCTCTGGTGCTGCGAGCTGCAATCCGAAAAGCCGTACAGCTTATTGATATCGTTCTGGTTTTCCGGAATTGTGGTTTTGTACACACAACTACTATCGAATACGGCCTGAAAGCGCATGGACGACGCAGTGAAGAGCGTATTCAGGTTTCGCTCTACCTCGTGATTGCCCGCCTTGATATCGTAGGTGACAAAATCGTCCCCAAAACTCGGCGTATTGCCGATCCAATCGCAGGATACGGCGCCGATCAGGAGGGAAAGCGCCATCAGATATCGTTTCATGGGTTCTGGTTTTTTATACAAATGTAGGCCGACAGGCCGAAATTCAGCATAGGAACGCTTGCCCGGGGCAAAAATTGGATAAGAACCGCTTTTTTGGAAGCAGGATCGGTTCTGTGAAGGTATGTTAACGGCTGCCTTTGCTTTTACTACGGTTACAGAACTATATGTGTATGCTCAAATTGAAATACCCGCTTTTGCTTCTGCTTATGGCGCTGCAATGCGCCGCATTGGCTCAGCAAGCCGATAAATTATCCGAAAATACATTCCGCGTGCCGCCATCGACCTACGGCATCCGCTGCTGGTGGTGGTGGCTGAACGGCAATACGAACAAGGAAACCATTACCCGTGACCTGGAAGAAATGAAGGCCAAGGGATTTAGCGGTGCATGCATTTTCGATGCCGGTGGGGCAGAACAGCGCGGTAACGCACAAGTGCCGGAGGGGCCGATGTTTGGTTCGCCCGCGTGGCGCGAGCTGTACATGCACGCGATCGCGGAGGCCGACCGGCTGGGGCTGGTGATGTCGCTGAGCATTCAGAGCGGCTGGAACCTGGGCGGGCCGGATATTACACCCGATGAGGCGGCCAAGCAAGTGACGTTCTCGGAGTTGAAGGTAGCGGGTGGAAGTACGGTGAATTTGAGTTTGCCCATGCCCAAGATTCGCGATCAATATTACCGCGATATCAAAGTAATGGCATTTCCATTCAAAAACCTGCCTGACCGCAAGCCTGTCCGCGATTTTGAGAATAAGTCGGCGATGAAGGAAGTAGGGTGGTCGGTGCCGGAAACGCGGCCACTTTTGACCGACATTCCCGCGACACCGGGCGAGGAGGATGCCGCCGCTGCCGCCGTGCTCGACCTGACACAGCATTTCAAAAACGGCAAACTGGAATGGAAAGCCCCGCCTGGTCAATGGACGGTGCTGCGGATCGGGTACACGACCACGCATTCGGAAGTGTCCACTTCCAGCGGAAAATGGCAGGGCCGGGTGATCGATTATATGAGTGAAAAGCATTTCAACCGCTATTGGGACACGAACGTGGAGCCCCT
>CAMLNK010000993.1 GCA_946481035.1 uncultured Dyadobacter sp.
TGGTGAATTTGGTTCTCGAATAATTCACTACCTCCGCTTCGGCCAGGCAAGCGTACAGGCCACCGGGTAGTGTCAGGGTAAGCGGGCGTTCGGATTCGCCGGGGAATTTCTCGATCGGAAGTAACTTATATTCACTTTGAGCAAACGGAGTATAATATCCAACGGTGCCGGCTGGCATTTTAAATTCCGTCTGTTCACCGGTGATATGCACATAATTTCCCCCGTCAGGATGTTCCGGGAAAAAATATCGGAATGCAATGCCCTCGTTATAGGCTCTGACTACCAATCGCATTTCCTTTCGATTCTCTTTAATATGTTTTAACGAAATGACCGATTCGTTGTACCGATCCGGGTAAGAAGCCCGTTCGCCATATACCGGCTTCCAAGTCGTGTCCCTGGTCGCGGATGAGTACAGGCTGGCCATCATGTTTTTATTCCAATCCGTTTCGCCAGATTTAATACCTAGCCGCGAATTCAATACAAATGGGTTGCCGAGGTAATTTACTTCATATGTCAGGGTTGAAATAGAATCTGATTTATCGAAATGGACCTTTATTTCAATCTTTTGGTCAGGCGATTTTACGTGAAAAACCTGTGACTGGCTAATGCCGCGGATGTGGATAAATAATAGGAAGAAAAGCAGGGCTGTATGTTTCATACTACATCGAAATTATTGCACTTAGATAGAAGAGTCTTATCCGAATTTCCACGCCAGGCGCTATTTGACAGGCGAATTGTACAGGCCCGTGTCGCCCTTTTTCCAAAGTATCTCCATGTCTTTGACAATTTCAGGGCGTGACGCGGCTATGTTTACATTTTCAAATGGATCTGTCTCATGGTCGTAAAGTTCAACAGCTGGGGCGCCATTTCGTAGGTAGCGCGTGTATCGGTAACGGTCATTTCGCACCGAAATGCCCTTGTTGAAATAGCCATAGGCGACATTATTCCAGATATATTTCTCCTTCATTAGCAGCGGTGTCAGACTTTTCCCGTCAAGCTGCTCGGTTCGGGGCAATTTGCATAGTTCGGTGAGCGTAGGGTAAATATCAGCGGAGCTAACGATTTCCTCATTCACCCGGCCTTTCCTGACCATTCCAGGCACTTTCATGATGAAGGTGCTGCGAAGCCCGCGCTCGAAAATGGTATGTTTGCCCCACACGCGATAATCCCCCAGATGCCATCCGTGGTCGCCCCAGATTACTACGATCGTATTCTTGTCCAGATTGAGGGCTTTGAGACGATCCAGCACCTTGCCGATTTGCGCGTCGGTGTAACTGACTGATGCATAGTAGGCATGCCGAAGTTTTCGTGCATAATCGTCTGTAACAGGGTGGGAGAGCGATGGGTTTTCATCTCCTTTTTTATAAGAATTGAACTCTGAGCTGTTGTGCAAACTTGCCGGATTGACGTTTTCAGGCAAATTGGGGGAAGGCGTGAGTGAAAGCGTCTTTTCGTCATACAAGTCCCAATATTTTTTAGGCGAATTGAAAGGAAGATGTGGCCTGAAAAAGCCCACACCCAGGAAAAATGGCTTCGTACTACCTGCAAGTTCATCGAGCTTGCTGACGGCGAGCTTTGCACTAAGTCCGTCGACATACCCCTCATCGTCCACATCACCGATTTCATAAGGTTTTACGACTCCGTTCGCTGAGGTCCTCGACGAGCCATCCGCATAGCCAAAGAAAGCATTCCACCCCGTTTTCCATTTGCCCGGATCGAGCAACATTTCATCCCAGCTCTGGGGCATTTCCATCCGGTTGCCTTTTTCTTCGTTGTATCCATAAATGTAGCCATCCACAGCATGGCTTACTTTGCCGATCCCAACCGTCCGATACCCGTTTCTCCGAAACAGGTCTACAAAGGATTCTGCCGTAGCGGTGCGGGTATTGGGAGCCATCAGCGTTTCAAATGCATCGTTGTCGAGCGCTGCAATCGTACGCGGGAGCTTCCCGGTGAGGAGGCTGTACCGGGAGGCCCCGCAAGTAGGTATGATCACGTAATGCCGGTTGAATACCGCAGCCTCCCTGGCAAACGCATCGATATGCGGTGAAACTACTTCTCTGTTCCCGTAACATCCCAGATCTGGTCGGAGGTCATCGACAAAAATAAATAATACATTGGGCCGGCGGGGCTTTTTAAGCCTGTCTGAGTTTGAGGGCGCGAGCGCAACAAGTCCCGACACACAGAGCAGGCATATCATGAATGCGTATTTATTCTTCACTGGTTTAAGGGGATAAGGTAGTTAATTCGAAATGCTATATTAAAGGTATCCAGGGTTTTGTTCAAATGGTCGCTGTGAGTTTGCATCGATTACTGACTGCGGGATCGGCAAAAGCTCGTGGAAGGGCTGGATAGTCAGGGCTGACACCGGGTTGTATTTTTTGGTACGTTCATATAGTTTGCCAACCCGTGCGAGGGTAATGCGTCGTGGTTCTTCCACTACCAGTTCACGTGCGCGTTCGTCTAACAGAAAGTCCATGTCCACATCTGCCGCTTTTACCGGTGTGGCATGTGCCCGGTTTCTTATTACGTTGATGTCGGCAGCGGCCATTTCGGTATTGTTTTTGGCCAGGTAAGCTTCCGCGCGAACAAGATAGGTCTCGGCCAGACGGATCGCATAAATATCGGTGTACAGTTTGCCGCCCGAGTCGTAGCCTTGCGGATGCCCTTCGGGACTGGCGGCTTTTTTGACCCATACAAAATAATTC
>CAMLNK010000994.1 GCA_946481035.1 uncultured Dyadobacter sp.
GACTTTGCATGTGGCTGGACGTGAAGCACCACCGGCAGCACATTTACCATGAATTTGACAATATAGAACTGAGAGCGGTGTACCGCGACAAGCAGGGTAACCTCTGGCTGGGCAGCTACGGGCAGGGGTATTTCCTTTTTCGCAATGGCCGTTTTACAAAAATGCCCGAAGATGAGGCGCATCACCTGAAAGTCGTCCATTCTTTCCTGGAAGATCGCAAGGGCTTCGTTTGGATGACTACCAACAACGGGCTTTTTCAATGCGCTGTCAATGATTTGTATGATTACGCTTCGGGCAGGTCGAAGCAGGTATATCATCAATATTACGGAAAAGAGATCGGCTTGAAAACGACGGAATTCAATGGAGGCTGCACGCCCAGCGGCTTGCAACTAGCTAGCGGCCGGTTCGCATTTCCTTCTATGAACGGTGTTGTCGTGTTTCATCCCGACAGCATCAAACCGGTGTTGCCTGCGAGTAAGCTCTTCGTCGAGCAGGTACTACTCGATGGCAAACCGGTTGGCAGATCAGCACTTTTGCAAGTATCCCCTTCTTTCAAAAGGCTCGAACTTACGGTTTCATCGCCTTATTTCGGCCATCCGAACAACCTCGATATCCGGTACAATGTCGATGGGCTCGATGACCGCTGGTATCCGCTGGGAGAAAACAACCGCATTGTACTGAACACGCTGAAACACGGGCATTATAAGCTTCGACTCCGGAAGGAAGGAGGGTTTGGGACGAACAATTACATTACTACGGAAATGGCCGTCGTTGTGATGCCTTTCTTCTACCAAACCTGGTGGTTTCGCGTCCTGATAATCGTTGCGCTTGCATTAATTATTCTGACGATCGTTAAAATACGTTACAACTACCTCGTCCGCCAGCGCAACCGCCTGGAAGCAGAGGTAAAGGACAGGACGCGCGAGTTGGCCTACCAAAACAAGCTCATGGAAAAGCTGACGGTGATGATCGCGCATGACCTGAAATCGCCGTTATACTTTCTCTCAAAAGTGACAGGACATTTGCGCCACAATGTGCAGCAGGAAAATTTGGAGGGAATAGATAGGGCCAGCAGCGAAATTAAAAACACCGCCGACCAGGTTTACCAGTTTGTCGAAGCGTTTAATCTTTGGGCGTCGTCGTTTACGGAGGGTTTTGCCGTCAACAAAACTTCGTTCCCGCTGGATGCGCTGTTGCAGGAACTCGGTCTGTTTTTCAGGGAGATGCTGGATGCTAATGACAACAAGCTGCTGCTCACGCCTGCGCATTACGTCATGGATACCGACCGCGAACTTTTGAAGATAATCCTTCGGAACATTATCGACAACGCCAACAAACATACGCAGGGGGGCGACATCTGCATATCGGTGAATGCAATAAATGACGAGTGCATTGCCATCACCATTGCCGATACCGGTGAAGGGATGGCTGAACCCATTCTGAAAAGGATTCACGACAGGATAGCACAGGCTTCCACCGCTGCCGGGATAGAACGGAACAGCCGGATGGGCTACCAGATGATCATCGATTTCGCGACACGTCTTTCCGCAACGCTGGAAGTACGGAGCGAGCGGGGGAAAGGGACTTCTGTGATGCTGTGCATTCAGGGAAATGCAACAGAAGCGAACCGCTCACAAGACTTAGCCAAGCAGGTCATAAGCGCCGGCTAGTTGTGCCAGGTCCTTATGATCTTCGATATTGAGTTTTTCGAAGGCACGTCGTTTGTGGGTATGCGCGGTGGAATATTGTACCTGCAACATCTCACAAATCTCGTTCATGGAGTATCCCTTTGCCAGGCAAATCACCACCTGGAATTCCCGCTGCGAAAGCTGATCGAACGGATTCCCCGCTGCGCCGTTGAGCACCCCCTGGACAATCGATCGCGACAGGGCTTCGCTGATGTAGGTGTCGCCATTCAGTACCTGATTGATCGCTTTGACCAATTCTTCGTCCGGAGCAGTTTTACTCACAAAGCCGTGGGCGCCCAATTGCAGGTAGCGTTTGCCGTAGGTATTCTCCGGATTTTGGGAAACGATGAGGATTTTGGTATCCGGGTGAAAGCTCTGTATCCAATGCATGAGCACCACCGAGTCGGTTGCCGGCATTTGTACATCGAGCAGGATAAGGTCCATTGGTTTTTCCCGCAATGCCGCCATGACGGACTTTGAATCCCAGGCTTCGCTGATGTCTGTTTTGAAGGCCATCCCGGCAAGCGTCATACGCAAGCCGGAACGTATCAGCGAATGGTCATCGGCGATGAGGATGTTTTTCATAGATGCCAAAGTACCTTTTTTACAGGCATAATTAAAAAGGGGGAACAATTTATTTATATCTGCCGGTAACAATGGTGAGCATATACTCAGCTAGCGGTCGGACCGTGCTTTTTTTGTATATTTGAGAATAAGGCACCCTTCTCTATCTGAAAAATGTTTGCTGATGTCAAAATAGGCTTTGACATGTTTTTTGACAATGCTTCCATCGGGATCGTTATTGTCAATAACAGGGCACGCATTGTCCTCGCCAACCATTTCCTGCTCAAACAATTCGGTTATAAGGGTGCCGAACTCATAGGCCAGCCAATCCAAAAGCTCCGGGTGCGTGGGCCGTTCGCCTTGGACGCCGAAGTCTTCGCTCGTCTTCACCAGTCCCGTACCGAAGAAGTGCTGCCACGCGCGATTCACGGTGACCCGCGATGTAAGCGGATGG
>CAMLNK010000995.1 GCA_946481035.1 uncultured Dyadobacter sp.
TCCGCGACAGCGGCATTCCGCCGATATTCTTCCCCTACAATACGTATTCGGGCCGTGGCGGCTCCTCTGGTAACTGGGGTGGTTTCGGCGGAGGCGACGGTGGCGGCTTTGGAGGCTTTGGTGGAGGTAGCTTCGGAGGCGGCGGCGCCGGAGGTGATTATTGATATTTCAAACAAATACTATGCGAAAGCGGGTAGAAGCGTCAGTCTTCTGCCCGCTTTTGCTTTATGGTCGTTGCGGGCGACGTATAGTAGTGGCATGCTTTTTTGTACATATTCCATAAACTATATTACCAAAACCTAAACAAAGTTTTATGGAAAGGAAAAACAATACCGGTCTGGTAGTCGGATTAATCCTGATGACCATTCTGGCAGCCGTGTTCGGATACCTTTATTATAAGGAACACAACATCACTCAAAAGCAGGAAACCGACCTGAGTGCCCGGGTTCAGGAACTGGCAGCCTCCGAAATCAAGCTGGATTCTATCTCCAAACAGCTCGACGCACGCATTCTGGAAGTACAGGGATTGGGCGGCGACATTGCCGAACTACAAAAAGTGAAAGCCTCCCTCGAAAGTGACCGCGCCGCATTGCGCAAAGGCAATGCGAGCATGGGCCGAAAAATCAAGGAATATGAGGAATTTCTCACCAAAAAGGATACCGAGATCGCTCAGCTTCGGGAAGAGAACCAGCAGCTGATCAGCCAGAACGAGGGCCTTACCCAGGAAAGAAACGAGTTACAGACCAGCCGCCAGGCCGTACGCGACTCGCTGACTGGCGTTCAGGCCCAGAATACCGAGCTGGAATCGAAGGTAACCATGGCCGCAGCCTTACGCGCACGTAACGTGAAGGTGTACGCGGTGTCGTCCAAAGGCAAGGTCCGCGAAGGAGAGAATGTAAAATCCAAAAGGGTCGACAAAGTACGTGTGGACTTTATCCTCGAAAAGAACCCGCTTACTATGGCCGATAACAAGACGATCTATCTCCGCATTATCGATCCGACAGGCGCCACGATTTCGGATACCAAAACCGGCTCCGGCGTTTTCCAGTATAATGGCCAGGAACAAGGCTACACGATCAGCAAGGATGTGGTATATTCCAACAACAACCAGGACGTAAGTATCCTCTACGACCGCGACGCGCCATTCACGTCGGGCAAGTACACGATCGAGCTCTATTCCGAAGGATTTTCGATCGGCGAAGGGTCGTTCTCCGTTAAATAAACCGGTCGTTAAACCGTTTATTCCTAGCGGTAGCAGTCGTTACAAACTGCTACCGCTTTTATTTTGGTGAGTGATTGATATTTACCCATAATTCCTATCTTGCACGATAAAAACGTCTGTTTACAACCCCAAAAACCAAATAAAACACTTCTCTTTCTATGTCTTCACAGATTTCCCAAAAACACCCCAAAGGACTGTATGTCTTGTTCTTTGCCGAAATGTGGGAACGTTTCAGCTATTATGGCATGCGGGCCATTCTCCTGCTTTTTCTACTGGATAATATCAAAGGCGGAATGGGAATGAGTGCAGCCGAAGGCACGGCCATTTACGGGCTTTATACTGCTTCCGTTTATTTGCTCACACTGCCCGGTGGCTGGTTGGCCGACAATATTCTGGGCCAGAAAAAAGCCATCTGGTACGGAGGCATCGTCATTATGCTCGGGCACATTATCCTGGCAATACCCGCCGGTTCGGCCATATTCTTTCTAGGGTTGAGCACCGTCGCCATCGGTACCGGGCTTTTGAAACCGAATATCAGCTCCATTGTGGGTGAACTTTACCCGGAAGGCGGCGCGCGGCGCGATGCGGCATTCTCTATCTTTTATATGGGTATTAACCTGGGTTCCTTCCTTGGCATTGCAATTGTCGGTTACCTCGGTGAGAAAGTCAACTGGCATATGGGCTTCGGTGCGGCTGCGGTAGGCATGTTACTCGGACTGATCGTATTCCGTTACGGAAGCGCTACACACCTGCAAGGGCTTGGTGAAGTGCCGTCTGCAAAAGAAGCCAGCGAAGAAGTCGCACCTTCGTCAAACAGCAACAAAATGCTGGGCTACGGACTGATCGCATTGCTGGTAGTGTTCCTCGTAGTGCTGCAAACCACTGGTACTATTAATATGACCACCGCACAAGGCCTCGCGCAAGGCGCAGGTATCATTATCGTGTCTATTTCCGCTGCCTACTTTCTGTTCATACTCGTGGCAGGCGGGCTTACGCGCGTGGAGAAATACCGTGTCGGCGTACTGATTATTCTTTTCCTGGCCATTGCGCTGTTCTGGGCAGGCTATGAGCAAGCCGGTACTTCCTTGCAGATCTTCGCCGAGCGTCACACGCAGCGCATGATCGGCGGATGGGAAGTGCCATCGAGCTGGTTCCAGAACTTCCAGCCTACATTTGTATTGATTTTCGCGCCTGTGCTCGCGAGCCTTTGGATATCGCTTTCTTCTAAAAACCGTAACCCTTCCATCCCTGTCAAATTCGCAATGGGTTTGATACTGCTCGGTCTGAGCTTTTTCGTGATGGTAGCGGCTTCCAATATCGCAGTGCAAGGTGAACTTGCTTCGCCGTTCTTCCTCACATTTACCTACTTCCTGCACACGATCGGCGAGCTTTGTGTGAGCCCTGTCGGGTTGAGTTCTTATACCAAACTGGCGCCCAAGCGTTATGTGAGCCAGTTGATGGGGATCTGGTTCGTGGGCGC
>CAMLNK010000996.1 GCA_946481035.1 uncultured Dyadobacter sp.
ATACGAGATTGGTAGCTGTGACTGGAGTTCAGACGTGTGCTCTTCCGATCTTGCCCGCCCACGCCTGTACCTGCTCCGCGTACATGCGATCGAAGCCTTTTTCGGCAATGCGGGCAATATAGGCTTTGGCTTGGGGAATGAGGTCGTCGTGCGCATAGTTCGCAGAGGAGAGGTTTACAGCATATTTATAAACCGTCAGCTGCTGCCCTTCCCGCACTTCAACCTGCGCGGTGCCCGCCACATATTTTTCCCTGGAAGCGATTTGCACGGTGGTCGACACCGGCAGGCCTTCCAGTTTTATGTCAAACTTCATCCCTGTGGCCACGCGGAACTGCTCCACCTGATAGGGATTGCTTTTCGTTTCGAGCACCAGGTATCCTTCCTGCCCGTACGCCTCATGCGCGATCCCGTTCCAGAACGATTCGTCGTAGTTGGAATCGCGGTTGCGGATATTGCCGTCTAGGAACGGGGTAATGCTGAAATGGTCGGTGAAATTGAGCGGTACGAGGCTGTAACTAATCGCCCCGGCCTCGTCGTCGGCCATGCTGCAAAAGCGTTTGGAATGAATACGCAGCTTTCTGCCGCCCGAGAGCGTCACCGTCGCGGTACGTTCGAGCACGCCCTCTTTCATATTCAGCACGCGGCGAAACTCTTCGATCTTGCAGGTATTCAAGTCGAGCAGCTCGGTACCGATGCGGATTTCGATGCCCGTCCAGTTGCACGCGTTGAGTACTTTGGCGAAATAATTAGGATAACCGTTTTTCCACCAGCCTACCCTTGTTTTATCAGGAAAATAAACGCCCGCTACATAATTTCCGAGCAGCGTTTTACCCGAATATCCTTCCTCAAAATTGCCCCGCTGGCCCATCCGGCCATTGCCGAGGCTCATGAGGCTTTCCGTAATTTCGTTGTGTTCGGGGTGAAAACCGTCTTCTACGATGCACCATTCATCGTGTGTAATGTAATTCTTCATAGGATTTCCAATTGGGGCAAACCAAAATTCTCAAAACCGGGGACCACAATATCGGCCTCCGTAAGTACCGACGCCTCCCCTATGCCGACAGCCAGCATTCCGGCTGCCTTGGCCGACTGGATACCCGCAACGGCATCCTCAAATACCGCACAATGCGCGGGGGCTACATTCAAATCTGCCGCGCCCATGAGGAACACCTGCGGATCGGGCTTGCCTTTGGTAATGCGGTTGCCGTCAACGATCGTATCGAAGTAATGCAGCATATCGATCCTTTCGAGAATAACCTTCGCGTTCTTGCTCGCCGAGCCGAGGCCGCTCGGGATACCGTTCTGTTTCAGCTCGTCGAGGAAATGCCGCACGCCGGGCAATGCGTCGTCGGGCGTCATTTGCATGCAAAGTTCGAGGTAGCGGGTATTTTTGGCGGTAGCCCTGCGAAGCTTTTCCTCGTCGGACAGCTGCACACCGCCGATCGACAATACGATTTCGAGCGATTCCATGCGGCTGATGCCTTTGAGGCGTTCATTTTCTTCACGCGTAAGGTCGAAACCGAGATCTTGCGCCATTTCGCGCCAGGCGATGTAATGGAACTGGGCGGTATCAACGATTACCCCGTCGAGATCAAAAAGGCAAGCTTGTATTGAGGGCATAATTTCAAATTTAATATCTTGCAAAATAGTAAAAAATAGCAATTTGCTGCGCCAGGGGCGAAATACGGGCGACCCTGCCCCGCCGGACCGCGCCACTAACATTCCTGTTACATTTATAAAACCGAAAGAGATGCCCCCCGTTAACAAAGATAAATTCGTTATATACCAGTTATTTACGCGCCTCTTCGGCAACCGGAATACGACCAACAAAGTTTACGGCACCTTGGAGGAAAACGGGTGCGGAAAATTCAATGACATCGACGATACTGCCCTGGCTGCATTAAAGGATTTCGGGGTAACCCATCTTTGGTACACCGGCGTGCTCGAACATGCCACGCTATCCGATTATTCGCAATTCGGCATTAATCCCGACCACCCGCTGATCGTAAAAGGCATTGCAGGCTCTCCCTATGCAGTGAAGGATTACTACGATGTGGACCCCGACCTGGCCGTGGACGTGCCGAACCGGATGCAGGAATTTGAAAGCCTCGTCACCCGTACACATGCGCACGGGCTGAAAGTGATCATCGATTTTATACCTAACCACGTGGCGCGGCAATACCATTCGGATGTACGGCCCGAGGGCGTCAGGGATTTTGGCGAGGACGATGACAATACAGTCACTTTCAACCCTTCCAACAACTTTTATTACATCCCCAACCACGACTTTGTAGTGCCGGAAGGCCATAAACCGCCATTACCCGTTACCACTCCCTACCACGAGCGACCGGCCAAAGCGACCGGTAACGACGTTTTCCAGGCTCAGCCAAGCCAGTTCGACTGGTACGAAACAATCAAACTGAATTATGGCGTCGACTACCTCAACGGCCGGTCCCGCCATTTCGACCCGATTCCTTCGACCTGGCTCAAAATGCGCGATATTCTCATCTACTGGACCGAGAAAGGTGTGGACGGTTTCCGGTGCGATATGGCCGAAATGGTGCCCGTCGAATTCTGGGGCTGGGTAATTCCGGAGGTCAAAAAGGAAAATCCGGCGGTCATTTTTATCGCGGAGATCTATAATCCGTTTGAATACCGGAATTACATCAATATCGGGAAGTTCGATTACCTGTATGATAAA
>CAMLNK010000997.1 GCA_946481035.1 uncultured Dyadobacter sp.
AGCTTGGCCAGGCCACGGTCGCTGGTAAATAGCCTGACAGGTATGATCGTAAGGCCCTGATCTTTCAAACCTTCCGTCAACTTTTTACGCTCACGCTTGGTAATCAATAGCTTGCGATCCCGCATGGGCTCGTGATTGTAATGCGTACCTTCGGTGTACGGCGAAATATGGAGGCTGCGAATGTAGAGCTCCCCATCCATAAAGAGGCAGTATGCATCCTGAAAGTTGACCTTACCTTGCCTGATCGACTTGATTTCGGTGCCCGTGAGCACCATACCGGTCGTGAACTCTTCCAGGAAGAAGTACTCGAATGAAGCCCGTCTGTTCTTTATATCTACTTTTTTAACTATTTTTTCCGACATATCGATTCCCAAAATTTTACAAGGGGGCTCAAAATTAAGTTTTTGTTAAAACTATACCAATGAAACGTATTAGCCATTTCCTGACACTTGCATTACTTCTTACTATCATTTCCCCGGCCAATCATCGCGCCTACGCACAGGCGGCGACCGCGGATGCTGCGGCCGCGCGCGAAGTTGTCGACAAACTCTTTACCGGCATGCGCAATGGCGACTCCACCGCTGTAAGAAGCGTATTTACCAAAACCGCCGCATTGACCTCCATCTCAAAAAACGCCGCCGACTCCACTGTCACGCACAAAGGCAGCGTCGATGGCTTCGTAAAGGCCGTCGGCATGCCGCATAAGGAACAATGGGACGAACGCATTTATGATGTCAAAGTTTCCATCGACGGACCGATGGCCGTCGTTTGGGCGCCCTACAAGTTTTATCTCGGCGAGAAATTCTCACATTGCGGCGTCAACGTTTTTAATTTAATCAAAACCAATGCTGGCTGGAAGATCAACGACATTACCGACACGCGCCGGAAAGAAGCTTGCCCCTGATCAATGCATTCGACATTATAAATACAAAGCGGCCCGCCAGACAAACTGACGGGCCGCTTTGCTAAATGCTATTGCCTATTTGAGCATATTCAGCAGGCTTGTCAGTTTATCTTTCAAATCCTTACGATCCACGATAAAGTCGAGGAAACCGTGTTCCAGCACGAATTCTGCGCTTTGGAATCCTTTCGGCAGGTCTTTACCGATCGTCTCGCGGATTACGCGCGGACCGGCGAAACCGATCAAAGCTTCGGGCTCCGAAATGTTGAAGTCGCCGAGCATCGCGTAAGACGCTGTCACACCGCCGGTTGTAGGGTCGGTCAGCAGGGAAATATAGGGTATCTTAGCCTCTGACAATTGCGCCAGGCGTGCGGAGGTCTTGGCCATCTGCATCAGCGAAAACCCTGCCTCCATCATACGCGCCCCTCCCGACTTCGAAATCATCAGGAACGGAACCTTCTTTTCGAGTGAATAGGAAATCGCCCGTGCGATTTTCTCTCCTACCACCGAGCCCATCGATCCGCCGATGAAACTGAAATCCATACAAGCGATTACGAGGTCCAGGCCATTCATTTTGCCATGTCCTGTACGAACCGCGTCCTTCAACCCGGTTTTCTTCATCGTCGATTTGATCCGGTCCGGATAAGCCTTGGTATCCACAAAACCGAGCGGGTCGCCGGAGATCAGGTTAGCGTCGAGTTCGATAAACTCGTTGTCATCGAAAAGCAGGTTGAAATACACATCCGACCCAACTTTCTCGTGGTAGTTGCAATGCGGGCAGGTAAAAGCATTCTGCTTATGTTCCCTGGTAGGAGTGATTTTTTTGCAATTAGGACATTGATACCACAAACCGTCCGGCGCTTCGCGCTTCATTTCAGTCGGTGTATTGATACCTTTTTCTTTCCGAATAAACCAGGACATATTTATGTGGGTTGATTTATGTATAACAATCTGAAAATCAGATGATTATTGAAATTTCATGATGAATAATGGGCTCAAATATAATAATAATTGTTGTGTATCATGAAAACCGGCCTGGTAACGTGTCGGTTTGACGGTTAGATTTGTCGCTGGTAACGGCGTTGTCAGAACAATTTCGAACATAATTTGTTACCAGTTACAAGAACATTAACCGGCATATGACTGCATCCACATCGCCTATTGTGATCATCGTTGGCACCAACCGGCCAGACTCGATGTCCAGGAAAATAGCGGAATATTATCAGGGAATTCTTCAACAACTGCACGCACCGAGCATTATCCTCGATCTGGTGAACCTGCCCGATGATTTTACGGTGTCCGCATTGTATGCCAATACCGGGAAGAATGAAGCATTCAACAACCTGAAATCATTGCTCGAACAAACGGACAAGTTCGTGTTCATCGTGCCCGAGTACAACGGTTCGTATCCCGGCGTGTTGAAAGCATTTATCGACGGCCTGCCTTACCCCAACAGTTTTTCAAACAAGAAAGCCGCATTGGTAGGCCTATCGTCCAACATGCAGGGCGCGGCCATTGCATTAAGCCACCTCAACGACGTTTTCAGCTACCTGGGCATGAATACGCTCGCCTTACGCGTGAAGCTCGCGCAGATCCGCTCGCATTATGCGGATAATGTAATTTCCAATGCATTATATAAAGAGCTGCTCGAAATTCAGGCCGGGCAAATCATCCATTTCTAGGACATTTGAAATAATACATTAAAAAAGGGAGCTCATCGCTCCCTCTTTGCTATTTCAGCCAGTGCTGTTCCATTTCATGTGCCGGAATGGCGGGCCGCTTCCAGAGCTCTACCCGG
>CAMLNK010000998.1 GCA_946481035.1 uncultured Dyadobacter sp.
AACAGGATCATTATATCGCAATAACGTTGAAAAGAGTTTACCCTCTAAAAATAGTATTTAAATCCTGCCCATTCTCTAATTTATAATAAATTAGTAGACCTGCGCGGTTACCCATACACCCACCGTTAACGCTTCGTTAACATTTTTACATGCTAAAAGTCAATCAAAACCGTTCTACTTTTGCTTGTGGTACAATACCCGGCTATTTTTAATACTAAACCTTTCGACCCGAACGATGATCATAAAAGAAGATAGCTCGCAGGACCGCGACGGGCTGCCCCCATTTGTTAATAGCTGGAAACAGCTGTACATTCTGCTGATCGGCATGCTCGCATTGCAAATTGTCCTCTTCTATTTATTTATGACCCATTTTCAATGAGCACACTCGACTGGATTGTTCTTTCACTTACCCTTTTATTTGTAGTATTATACGGGATCTACCGCAGCCGTGAAAAGCATACGATGGATTCGTTCCTGCTGGCCGGCCAGTCGATGCCCTGGTACCATGTGACGCTCTCGCTGATGGCCACCCAAGCCAGCGCCATTACCTTTCTTTCCGCGCCCGGACAAGCCTATACCGACGGTATGCGGTTTGTACAGTTCTACTTCGGGCTGCCGCTGGCGATGGTGGTACTTTGCGTAACGTTTGTGCCCAAATTCGGTAAGCTCAAAATATTCACTGCCTACGAATTTCTCGAAGGCCGCTTTGATCTGCGCACGCGCGCTCTGACCGCATTTCTTTTCCTGTTGCAGCGCGGCTTGTCGACAGGCCTTTCCATTTACGCGCCTTCGCTGATCCTGTCGGCCATTTTAGGCTGGGATATTACCCTGACCAACATTATTTCGGGAGGCGTTGTGATTCTTTACACTACGCTAGGCGGCTCGCGGGCAGTTTCGCACACGCATTTGCAGCAAATGGGCATTATCACGATCGGGATGGTGGTAGCGGGGGTAATGGTGGTAAAGCTGCTTCCCGAGCAGGTCTCTTTTACCGATGCCTTGCATGTGGCGGGTAAGATGGGCAAAGTCAATCTGATCGACTTCACGTTTGATCTCAATAACAGATATAATGTATGGTCGGGCCTGATCGGCGGGTTCTTTCTGCAACTCTCCTATTTCGGTACGGACCAGTCGCAGGTGGGGCGCTTTCTGACAGGCAGCTCACAAGGGCAGAGCAAGCTGGGCCTTGCCATGAATGGTTTGCTGAAAATCCCGATGCAGTTTCTGATCCTAATGGTGGGCGTGCTCGTGTTTGCATTCTACCAGTTCACCACGCCGCCGCTTTTCTTTAACCAAACGGCCGTCGATCACGTCAAATCAAGCCCCTATGCGCAAGAGTATGCCGCATTGGAAAAGCAGCACGAGCATATTCAGGCGGTAAAACGCCCGCAGGTGATGGCCCTTACCGAGGCGATCCGCAACGACGACCAGCAGGCCATCGCCGATTCGCGCAGCGTTCTCTCCGAGCTGGAAGGAAAAGTAAAGGATGTGCGCAAACAGGCCTCGGCCGTGCTCTCAAAAGCCAACGGCGGGGAGACCAACGATGTCAACTACATTTTCCTCCGGTTTGTGATCGACTACCTTCCAGCAGGCATGGTAGGCCTTCTGATCGCGGTAATCCTGCTCGCCTCAATGGGCTCTGTGGCGGCGGCATACAACTCGCTGGCCTCCTGCACGATTGTCGACATTTACAAGCGGATCATCCGCAAAGACGAAAACGGCCGTAATTACGTAGCTGCCTCGCGCTGGGCGACCTTTTTCTGGGGAGTCTTCTGCATTGCCGTAGCGCAATATGCTTCGCGGCTGGGTAGTATGATTGAGGCGGTCAATATCCTGGGCTCGCTGTTTTACGGAACCATTCTGGGCATTTTCCTGGTCGCATTTTATTTCAAAAGCATTGGCAGCCGGGCCGTTTTCTGGGGAAGTATCCTCGGGGAGATATTCGTCATCGTTAGCTATGTGATCGATCTGACCGCATTCCTGTGGCTTAACCTGATCGGCTGCGTGCTGGTGATCGGCTTCGCCTGGCTGATCCAAAAGCTCTGGCCCGAGCACCAAACGAGCGTTCAATAATCTTTATGCGTAATTTTTACGCATAACAAAAACCCTCAAACTACGCTGTAAAGCACAATTCTCTTTAAAAATTAAACATTTTAAAGAAATCATGGTGCGTTGCCAATTTTTTTCGAAGACCTGGGAAACTATTCCCGCATTTTAATCCTTAATAAGTACAATCGGACAACGGGGCAGCTTATACGCAGGCCACTTATGTCACCGATTGTTTACAAAAAACAATCACTTAACTCACTGGCTATGCTAACGCCGCTCAATCCTTTCTTTTCGGGGGTCAAAATTCTTTTTCTGGCCACCGATAGCTGATTTCTTCCACCTTTTTCAAAAAACCTGTTCATCATCAGACAGAAGCACTTTATCTGTATCCAAATTTCTAATTAACACTTACATGAAGTATTGGTCTAAGCCACAAAAAACGACGCGTTTGGCGCTTAGCTCGGCATTCCTCTTATTGAATTTGCTCAGTACCGCCCTGGCTCAGGGCATCCAGCAAACCAGCCAGCAGGCGCAGGTGCTGGAACAGGCAACTTTACAGGATGTGGTCGCATATGCGATCAAAAACCAGCCGGCAATCCAGCAATCGCTGATCGACGAGCAGATCACGGCCAACCAGGTACGCGCTAAA
>CAMLNK010000999.1 GCA_946481035.1 uncultured Dyadobacter sp.
GACAATACATTCTGATCAAAGGTGCCCGAGTAAACAATCTGAAAAATATCGATGTGGCGATCCCGCGCAACAAGCTGGTCGTCATTACGGGCTTGTCAGGCTCCGGAAAGTCGTCGCTGGCATTCGATACATTGTTCGCGGAAGGCCAGCGCATGTACGTGGAAAGCCTTAGCAGCTATGCGCGGCAGTTTCTCGGCCGGATGGAAAAGCCGGAAGTGGAATATATCAAAGGGATTTCACCGGCTATTGCCATTGAGCAAAAGGTAAATACGCGCAATCCACGATCGACCGTCGGCACTTCCACGGAGATTTATGATTACCTCAAACTGCTTTTTGCACGCATCGGGCACACCTATTCACCGGTTTCGGGGGAAATTGTGCGGAAAGACTCGGTTACCGACGTCGTGAACTACATGCTCGCGCACGACGAGGGCACGCGCGTCATGATCCTCGCGCCGCTGCTCATCCGCGATGGCCGTTCGCAAATTGAAGAGCTTACAATCCTGCTTTCCAAAGGGTACAACCGCATTGTCCTGAATGAGGAAGTGGTTTCCATAGAAGACATTCTCGAAAACCCCGGGCAATTTTCGCAGGCCGGTAACCAGGTTTTCATCCTCATCGACCGCGCGGCGATCCGCCATAACGACGAGGATACGCAATATCGCCTTTCCGACTCCGTACAAACCGCGTTTTTCGAAGGAGAAGGCACTTGTACCGTGCATATTGTTGGGAGTGAAAAGAGGGTTTTCTCTGATAAATTCGAACTCGACGGCATCACATTCGAAGAACCGACCGTCAATCTTTTCAGCTTTAATAACCCTTACGGTGCCTGTAAAAGGTGCGAAGGTTTTGGAAAAGTATTGGGCATTGATCCCGACCTGGTCATTCCTGACAAAAATCTTTCGGTGTATGACGGTGCTATTGCGCCGTGGCGCACCGAGAAAATGGGCGAATGGCTGATCCCGCTCGTCCGCAACGGCGTGAAATTCGATTTCCCGATCCACAGACCTTACAAAGATCTCACACCCGCTCAAAAAGAGCTGCTCTGGACCGGTAACCAATATTTCCAGGGAATCAACGAGTTTATTTCAGAACTCGAATCTCAGACCCACAAAATCCAGTACCGCGTAATGCTCTCGCGCTTCCGCGGGCGCACGACTTGCCCCGATTGCCGCGGCTCTCGTTTGCGGAAGGACGCGTCGTATGTCAAAATCGGCGGTAAATCCATTACCGATCTGGTACTGATGCCGATTCAGGACGTTTCCGGCTTTTTCAAACAGCTCGAACTCAGCGACCATGACCGGCAGATTGCACGCCGCGTGCTGACAGAAATCGAATCGCGGCTGGATTATATGAACCGCGTGGGGCTCGGTTACCTGACCTTAAACCGGTTGACCAGCACATTATCCGGCGGTGAATTCCAGCGTATTAAGCTCGCTACCTCATTGGGTAGCGCATTGGTAGGCTCGATGTACATTCTCGATGAACCGAGTATTGGCCTCCACCCGCGCGATACGCAACGCCTCGTGGGCGTGCTCGAATCGCTCCGCGACCTGGGTAACACCGTCATTGTGGTGGAACACGAGGAAGAAGTAATGCATGCAGCCGACCAGATCATCGACATCGGCCCGGAAGCAGGGACTGGTGGCGGCCATGTGGTTTTTCAGGGCAAGCAAAGTGACATTGCAGAGTTGAAGGTTAATGGTCAGGAGGTCATTGGTAGTAAGGGAGTGGGTGACGGGAATGTGAAATCTCATACTTTGGATTTCTTGTTGGGGAATGATTCTATTCCGGTGCCTTCAGTTCGCAGAAAGTCTTTGCATTTTCTGGAAATCAAAGGTGCGCGGGAGAATAACTTGAAAGAGCTGGATGTTAAAATTCCTTTGAATAACCTTACCGTCGTCACCGGTGTGAGTGGTTCGGGGAAATCTACATTGATCCGCAAAATCCTTTACCCTGCATTAATGCGCCTCAAAGGCGAGTTCAGCGAGGATGTAGGACGGTTTGATGAGCTAACCGGCAGTGTGGACCGCATTGAGGCCGTTGAAATGATCGACCAGAACCCGATCGGAAAATCGTCGCGCTCGAACCCGGTTACTTATATTAAAGCTTACGATTATATCCGGCAGATGATGTCGGAACAGCCGCTTTCGAAGGCGCGGGGCTATAAACCCTCGCATTTTTCCTTCAATGTCGACGGTGGTCGTTGCGAGATTTGCCAGGGTGAAGGCCAGGTGAAGATCGAAATGCAGTTTATGGCCGATATTTACCTCACCTGCGAGGGCTGTAATGGCAAGCGCTTCAAGCAGGAAGTGCAGGAAGTGAAATACCAGGACAAAGATGTTGCTGAAATCCTGGATATGACTGTCGATGAAGCTATCGAATTTTTCAAAACATCGGAGCCGAAGCTGGCTGATAAACTGCTGCCATTACAGGAAGTAGGGCTTGGCTATGTGGGTCTTGGACAATCCTCGAACACATTATCCGGCGGGGAAGCCCAGCGCGTGAAACTTGCCTCATTCCTCGGCAAAGGCTCTTCCAATAAAGGCAAAACGCTCTTCATTTTCGACGAACCGACCACCGGATTACACTTTCATGATATCAAAAAGCTCCTCAAAGCCATTAATGCGCTGGTAGAGCAAGGCGACAGCGTGATCATCATCGACATGATGGCGAAGATCGTGAAGCCGCCGGCGC
>CAMLNK010001000.1 GCA_946481035.1 uncultured Dyadobacter sp.
GTCGGTAACACAGCCGCTATTACCGGGCTTTTTGAGGTTTTTATGATGCTCGTAACGGGCTTCATTACCGGCCAGCTGCTTGGTTGGAGCAAAACCGACAGCCTTTTTCTCGGAGGTATCATCGCTATTTCATCCACCACCATCATCTTCCGGGCATTTGATGAGCTGGGCCTGAAAACCCAGAAATTCACGCGAGTCGTAATGGGTATACTCGTGATCGAGGACCTTACCGCCGTTTTGTTAATGGTATTGCTTTCAACATTGTCACTCAGCCAGCAGTTCGCGGGATTTGAATTGATACAATCGAGTTTAAAACTCTTCTTTTTCCTCACGATCTGGTTCCTGGGAGGGATTTTCGTATTCCCTACCCTGTTGCGCCGCTACCGGCACCTGATGAACGACGAAAGCGTATTGATCACCTCGGTTGCATTATGCTTTGGAATGGTATTCCTGGTTACCCAGGCGGGCTTCTCGGCGGCACTGGGCGCATTTATCATGGGTTCCATTCTGGCTGAAACCACGCATGCCGAAAAGATCGAACATTTGCTCAAACCCGTCAAGGACCTTTTCGGAGCGGTTTTCTTTATTTCGGTGGGAATGCTGATTAACCCCGGGCTTTTGCTCGACTATGCGGTACCAACGGCCATTCTGGTGCTGGTTGTAATGCTTGGTAAAACCACTTTCGTCACCTTAGGAGCGGTAATATCCGGTCAGCCTTTGAAAAAATCGTTACAATCGGGAATGAGCTTGTCGCAAATCGGCGAATTTTCGTTCATTATTGCCAATCTTGGCCTTTCGTTGAAGGTTACCAGCGGATTCCTCTATCCGATCGCGGTGGGGGTGTCGGTGATTACCACATTCGCTACACCTTACATGATGAAAGCCTCCGAGCCACTGTATGAATGGCTCGACAAGCGCCTGCCCGAAAAATGGCGGCTCTACCTCAACCGGTACAGTACCAGCACGGAAACCATCGCGCAAACCACACAATGGAACGAAATCCTGAAATCCTACGGGCAGACGGTGATCCTCAATTCGGTTGTCGTGGTCGGGATTATCCTCGCGGCCTCGCGCCAGCTCGCGCAGCAGCTCCACACGCGCGTACCTGAGACGTTCCTGACCAACTCGGTGCTATTCGGCATTACCTTCCTGCTGATCTCGCCGTTCCTTTGGGCTTTGGTTTTCAAAAGAGGTAACCGAAAAGCCTACTCTTCGATCTGGCTCAGCCGGAAATACAGCCGCGGGCCGTTGTTAGTACTCGAACTTTCCAGAGTGGTGATTGCGATCCTGCTGATGGCCTTCCTGCTCAATTCATTCTTCTCGACCAAAACCGCATTTATTGTGGCAGGCGGCATTATGGTGCTCGGTTTGGCGATTTTTTACCAGAGGCTTCAACATTTTTACCATAAAATCGAAGACCGTTTTTTGCAGAACCTCAATGCAAGGCAGCTTGAAGGAAGTGGGAAATCGAAAAAGATTCTATTACCCTGGGACGCGCACTTTGCATTCCTGGAAGTAAGCCCGGACTCCAACCTGATCGGGAAAAGCTTGCAGGAACTCAAAATCCGGGAGGCTTTCGGCATTAACGTCGTCTTAATAGAACGGGGAAGTAAAACAATCCACTTACCCCGTCCTACCGAAGTACTTTACCCATGCGACCGCATCGAGGTAATCGGTACCGACGATCAGCTGGATGTGTTCAGAAGCCATATCGAGGTTAGTACCAATGGCGACGTGTACATGGCGCATGAGGATAATGTGGTGCTCGAACGCGTGGAGGTGAAAACACAATACAATATCCGTGGTAAAACGATCCGCGACAGCCAGATCCGCGAAATGACGCACGGGATGATCGTCGGACTGGAACGTAACGGCGAGCGCATTCTTAACCCGGATTCGTCGATGGTTATCGAAAATCAGGACGTACTCTGGATCGCGGGCGACCGGGAGTTGATCAAGGATTTTATTGCCAACAAGCCGGCTAATAGTGAAGAGGAAGTCGAGGTCGCTACGCCTTAATCAGCCCCTGCAATCCGCCCGTATGCACTGCGACAATCGTCGTTCCTGCTTTGAAATACCCTTTTTGAATCAGGTCAAAGAGGCCGTAGAGCATTTTGGCTGTATAAACCTGCTCTAACTGAATATCGAATTCAGCCCGGAAGTAGTGCATAAACGCCAGGAGCTCATTATTCCACTTGGCATAGCCGCCGAAATGGTAATCTGTGAACAATGTAAGATTTCCGGGCTCTTTATATTTTTTCAGGAGTTGGTGAATGTCCTCTTTAAGAAAATCCCCGCCCTTTAATGCTGAAAATGCAAGCACATTGGCTCCCGCAGAGAGAATTCCTGCCGCTGTGCCGCCGGTTCCGGCCGCTGTGGCGATGAAATCCGGCATCGCTCCCAACTGATCCTTCACTTCATACACCATTTCTGCCACACCTTTCAAGGCGAGTTCGGTGGTGCCTCCTTCGGGAATGAGATAAGGGTTTCCAAAACGCGCAGTGACCTGTTTAAGGTACGCTTCCGAATGCCGCTGCCGGTATTCCTCGCGCGTGACATAATGCAGCTGCATTCCCTCCGCACGGCAGAATTGCAGGGTAGCATTTTCCTTACCTTCCAGTTCCGGCCCCCGGACAATGCCAATGGTTTTCAAACCCAATGCATTTCCCGCAGCCGCCGTCGCATACAAATGG
>CAMLNK010001001.1 GCA_946481035.1 uncultured Dyadobacter sp.
TTTCTTGCAGGCATCGGAAACCGCCTTGACCACGTCGGTTTTGACGGGGGAGCTGGCTACGTCGTAATCAGTGTATTTGCTATCCCAAAGGCAAAAACCCTCGTGGTGCTTCGTCGTAAGCAGTACGTAACGGAAGCCGGCTTCCTTGGCCACGCGCACCCATTGGTCGGCGTCGAGGGCGGTCGGGTTGTATTGGCCAACGGGCAAGGTGCCGTCCGACCATTCTGTATCGGCAAAGGTATTGATCCCGAAATGGATGAACATGCCATAGCCCCGTTTGATCATCGCGGCTTGTGCCGGGCTGGGTTTGGCAGAAGGAAGTTGCAGCTGGGCGTAACTGGTGGCCGAAGTGAGCAGTAAAGCGAGTAATGTAGGAATTCTCATATCCGAAAGCGGGTTTGGTCGTAATCCAATGCAAAAGAAGTATTGAAACAGCTATCAAAAACCCACAACGTTGCCCAGTTCTGGCACTATATTGGCAAAAAATAAGCGTGAGGCTTCGCAGGCCCCACGCTCATTCGTACGCCCTGTAAAAATTACAGCGCCGAGCTAACCAGGCTCACAATGCCGCCCAGTTGTTTCGACGACGCCGCTGCCGCCAACTTAGCCGCAGGGCCTTTTTTGTCGAGGCCGGCCACGGTTTTGGTAGCTTCGCCTACCAGGCCATTCAATTTGGACTCGTTGGAATCGCCCAGGATCGAGCTTCCCGCCTTGATCAGTCCCAGGCTGCTGGTGAGGCCCGCCGCATTACCCAACAGGCCCGATTCGCCTTTTCCGAGCAATCCGCTGATACGGTTGGCACCGATCAGCATTTTTACAGCGCTAACCACCTTGCCCAGCGTGCCGCCCGACAGTTTGCCCGACGAAGCCAGCGGGATCAGGTTTTTAAGGTCGCCTGCTTTGCCCAGCAGCTTGTCTTTCAGGCTGCCATTGGAGCTTTTTGCCTCTTTTTCCAATGCGGAAACACCCTGGGTCAGCGCGTCGGCGGTGCCGGTTTTGTCGCCTTTTTGTGTCAGCGACACGGCCTTGTCGAGCAGGCTTTCGACCGAAATGCCCTGTGCGATAGCGTTGGATGCTCCTGCAAATAGAAGTAAAGTGGCTGCGAGCGAAAAGAGGAAACGTTTCATAGTGGTTTAATATCAGATGTGTTTTAAATGGGCGGCAAAATAGGCAAAAAAACAGGGTTTTCAGGATTTTTTTCGACAGGATCGATCGCTGCGGCGTCGAAATTTCTCGATTTAGTAGCCAGGTAGTTAGTGTTGGCGCGCACATGTTTGTGAGGTCCTGATTATCAGTATTTTGAAAACATTTTGGAAAAAATATGACGAAATAATGTCGGGGTCGAAAAGATTCAATTACGTCGTGAAATATTGACATCGTCGAAAGGCGAACTAAACCCAGTATTAACCAACCGAACTAGCTCAATGAAAAGAGGCTCTACTCAGTCCCTTTTTTGCGTAGCGGGGTGCCTGCTTTTAATGCTCCGGCCCGCTACCGCGTTCCCCGAGTCCCTGGCCCGCCCCCTCGCTAAAATTGGCCGGCATAGTGTGGACAAGACAATCACAGGTCAGGTGCTTGCCAAGGACGACAACTCACCGATTCCCGGTGTGACCGTCGTTGTGAAAGGCACCACCAATGGTACGACTACCGATGCGGACGGGAAATTCCAGATCCAGATCAAATCCGAAAGTGATGTGCTGGTATTCTCAGCCGTAGGTTTTGTGACCCAGGAAAAGCAGGTCGGTAATGCAAGCATTATCGACGTGGCACTGGGCAGCGATCAGAAGACACTCGATGAAGTGGTCGTGGTAGGTTATGGTACTGCGAAAAAGCGTGATCTGACAGGCGCTGTGTCGCAGGTGAATGCGACCAAGCTTGAAAATGAAAACCCGCAGTCGGTACAGGACGTACTCCGTGGAAATATCCCGGGTATGAACGTCGGTTTTTCGGCGTCGGCAAAAGGTGGCGGTAACGTGGCCGTGCGGGGAACCAACTCCCTCGGCGCAGGCAGCAGTCCGCTCGTAGTGCTCGACGGAGCGATCTATTACGGTGGGCTGGAAGACATCAACCCGAACGATATCGAGACGATCGACGTCCTTAAAGATGCGAGCTCGGCAGCAGTTTTCGGTGCGAAGGCTGCCAGCGGGGTAATCCTTGTTACGACCAAAAAAGGTAAGGAAGGAAAGACCATCATCAATATAAACAGCAACATCGGCTTCGCGGAAGTAGCTAAAAACCAGCCCGTGCTAAGCCCCGACGGGTTTATCGCCTGGCGCCAGGAGGTAATGCGGAACATTAACCTTACCGCGCAACCCGCAAGGTTTACCAACCCGAACAACCTGCCGTCGGACGTGACGCTGGAACAATGGCTGGCCTACGATGGTTCGAAGGGCGACCCTACAACCGTTTGGCTGCAACGCCTGAATATGCAGCCTGCCGAAATCCAGAACTATAAAGATGGAAAGAGCGTAGACTGGTATTCCAAAATCTTCCAGAAGGGTTTCCGTCAGGATCATACCGTGAGCCTTTCCGGTAAAAATGACAAGGTATCCTACTACATGTCATTGGGTTACCTCAACAACCAGGTGATCGTCGTAGGTGACGCGTATAATACCGTACGTGCACGCGTAAACCTGGAAGGAAAGGTGAATAAATTCCTGACAGTAGGGATCAATACCCAGTTTGCCGACC
>CAMLNK010001002.1 GCA_946481035.1 uncultured Dyadobacter sp.
GGCCATATCGAGCAGTTCTTTTTTACCGATGTTGCGTTCGAGTACCTTTCCGTTTTTGGAAGGAACGTGGCCCGGCTCCATCGCATTACCGCCGCCGCCTTTGAATACCTTCTTGTCGATAATCGCCGCGCCGCCGATGCCGGTGCCGAGGGTTACGAAAATATAGTCTTCGGGAAGTTTGTCCTCACCAAAATAATATTCACCCAAAGCTGCCGCGTTCGCGTCGTTTTCGAGGTAAAAATCATGCTGCGGGAAGCGGGCTTTCAAATCCGGAACAATGGTGATCCCGTCGATTTCGGGGATTGCCGTAATTTCGATCAGCGTGGTCCGGTCGCGGGAAATGAGCCCCGGAACGCCGATCCCTACTTTTTTGACTTCGGGATATTCAACGAGTTGGAGCGCAATTGCATCACCTAATCTGTCTATAAAATGCCCGGAGCTGCGCCAGCTGGCGGTATCGTGACTGTAAAAATTTGAGATTCTTCCGTCCGTAGCGTCAACGATCCCCATTTTTACGTTAGTACCGCCCACGTCTATACCGAGGTATTGTTCCATGAAATGAAATATGGGTTTAATAAATAATTTTAAAAATGCGGCAATTTAGTAAAATTGCTCTATTGTTCACTCATTAATCCAAATCTCCCAACTGCGGGCGGATCAGAATTTCTTCCACCACTGCCCTGGGAGACAATGCATAGGCCGCCCAGATCGATTCAGCCACGTCGCCGGAATCCATAAACCGGTCCTCGGGCAAGTCGGTGCCCTTCCAGCTGTCGGTGTACGTCGCACCGGGGAGAATAGCCGTTACACGTATACCGTGCGGCTTCATTTCCTCACGCAGAACCTTGGTCATCCCGTACAATGCAAACTTCGAAATGCAGTAGGAGCCACCGTTCGGGTAGGCGATAATGCTGGCTGTGGAGCAAATGGTAAAGATATGGCCCTTCTTTTGCGCCATCATACCCGGCAGAAGGCCGCGCGTCAGATGGTAGGCGCTGTAAAGGTTGGTCTCCATCGTTTTTTCCAGCGTGCCCTCCGTTTCGTTATGGACCTGCCCGGGAATAAATACGCCGGTATTGTTGATAAGTACCTCCGGTGCGCCGTTATGTTTGTGGATAAATGCGATGAATGCCTCCACATCGGCCCGCACCGAGAGGTCGGCCGTTAAATAAGTCAGTTTCGATTGGGGAAAACTTTCGCTGAATGTTTGTTGCAGTGCGAGCAGATCGCTCTCGTTTCTTGCGCAGGTAATTACATCGAAGCCTTGTGCCAAAAATTTTTCTATCGCTGCCCTTCCGATCCCTTTTGTTCCACCGGTTATAACCGCTAATGGATTCATTTTTCTGATTACTTCTTTTTTTGCCTAATTTTCCCGAAAATATTGAATACAATTAAGATATCATGTCTGTAATCGGTAAATACTTCATTTTTTTAGGGACGCTGTTCGGGAAGGGCGAGAAATTATCGGTTTACTGGCGGAGGCTGATGGAGGAATGCGTGGGCATCGGCGTGAGCTCGATCTTCATCGTCGCGATCGTTTCCACGTTTATCGGTGCGGTGTCTTGTATTCAGACGGCCTATAACCTCGTCAGCCCCATTATCCCTATTTCCACTGTTGCATTGATCGTTCGCGACATGGAGATCCTCGAACTCGCACCCACGATTACCTGTATTGTACTCGCCGGAAAGGTAGGCTCCAATATCGCCAGTGAGCTCGGTACCATGCGCATTACCGAGCAGATCGACGCTTTGGAAGTGATGGGGATCAACTCCTCGTCGTATCTGGTGCTCCCTAAAGTGGTAGCGGCGATGCTTACATTCCCGATGCTCGTTATTTTCTCCGCATTCCTGGGCATATTGGGCGGTTACCTGGCGGGGACACTCACCGGCGTGATCACCGAACGGGATTATTTATACGGTATCCGCGATTCCTTCGTGCCCTACAATATCTTTTTCATGTGTGTGAAACCCTTCGTTTTTGGCTTCCTCATCGCCTCAATTTCCTCTTTTAAGGGATTTTTTACGTCGGGCGGCGCGTTGGAGGTGGGTAGGGCCAGCACACAGGCGGTGACCAACAGCTGTATTTCCATTCTTGTTGCAGATTATCTGCTCGCACAGCTGCTTTTGTAAGCGTTCTCAACCGGACACAAAATGATTGAAATCAATAATATCTCCAAGGCATTCAACGGTAAGGAAGTTTTAAAGGGGATTTCGGCCCAGTTTCAGAAAGGGGAGACAAACCTGATCATCGGAGGCAGTGGTACCGGTAAAAGTGTATTGCTGAAATGCATGATTGGCCTGGTGAAACCCGATCAGGGTAATGTGCTGTACAATGGCCGCGATTTTTACCATTGCGATAAGGAAACCCAGCAGTCGATCCGCCGCGAAATGGGTGTGCTCTTCCAGGGTGGGGCATTGTTTGATTCGAAAACTGTGGAGGAAAACGTGCGCTTCCCGCTGGACATGCTTACGGGCCAATCGCCGGAGGAAAAACGGGAGCGGGTCGCATTTTGTCTGCAAAGGGTAGGGCTCGAACAGGCAGCGAAACGAATGCCGTCGGAAATTAGCGGTGGGATGAAAAAGCGCGTCGGCATTGCAAGGGCTATTGTAATGAACCCCGCTTACCTCTTTTGCGACGAACCCAACTCCGGCCTCGATCCGCTTACATCGGTTAAAATTGAT
>CAMLNK010001003.1 GCA_946481035.1 uncultured Dyadobacter sp.
CTGATGAGCGAAATGAACCGCAGCGGCGAGCGCATATCGTGCAGCACCATCGTAATGACGTGGTCTTTGAACCGGTTGCTTTCCAACAAGGCCATTTCGGACTTTGCCAGGTCGTCTACCGCGCTTTTCAGCTCGCGTGTACGGGCAGAAATAACGTTTTCGAGCTCCTGCGCTTCCTTTTGCAGCTTGGTGAGCCTCCTTTTAAACAAAAGATAGCCCACTCCCACGGATAAACAAATGCAGAACACATAAAACCACCAGGTGTTATAAAACCAGGGCTGCACCTCAACGGGCAAAACAAACTGCCCCGAACCGTCGGAAATATCCGCGCTGTTCCGCCTCACCAGGAGCTTGTAATCCCCCGGAGGCAGGCTGGTGATCGTCACCTGGCCATTCTTTTCGACCTTATGCCAATCGGGGTCCAGCCCGGCAACCTGGTATTCGAGGCCAAGATTCTCCGGATTGCCGAAATATGGAGACGAAACGTAGACTGAAAGCCGCTTGAAGTCGGGCGAGAGGGTAATACCCTTGGAATTGAGGGCAATAGGGCGGCTTTTCACCGTCAGGCTGTCCGCAAAAATGCCGCGGTCGGGGTAATAAGGTTTAAGTGTATGTGGGTAAAACCAAACCAGCCCTTTCATCGAAGGAATCGACAAAAGACTGTCTTTCAGCCAAATATAAGACGGATCACAGCCCCCGTTGAACTCATTGGTAGGCAGGCCGTCGGAGCGGTCGAAACGAAAAAAATTGACCTTATCCTGCCGCCTTTCAGCATAATCCAGCAATTCACTTTTCCTTACTTTAAAAAGACCATTATTGCTTGGCAGCCAGAAAAACCCGTGCCCGTCTTCGATAAATGAATGCACGGTTGTGAGTGCCTGCCGTGGGCCGGTCGGCATGTGGTGGAGCTTCTTGTTCTGCAAAAGATAAAATCCTTTCCCATAAGTCGAGATCCATATCTTATTGGCTGCTTCCGCATACACCATCCGCACGGGCATGGATTCCAGCACCGACTTGTCGATCCGGTTACGCTCGTAATCATACCATTTCAGCCCTTTTTCAGTACAAACCAGGAAATAGGACGGACGGATCTGCCTCGCAAATAGGATATTCGTCAGTTGCGGGAATTCCTTGAACTCCACGGCTTTGTCATTTGCGATTTTGCCAAATCCCCTGGTCGACGCAAAAAAATACTGCCCCTTCTCCGCCTGGCTCATATGGATTACACCATGTTCCGACACGACTACCCGGCTCCGGCCGCTCGCCATGTCCAGCTTATTGAGTTTAAAATCCTGCTCGTAGTACAGCTGCCCGTTGCCCGGGGTGAAAAACCAGGGCGCAATGCCGGAGTCGAATGGCAGCTGCCGGGGCGGACTGTCCGTTGAGACCAGCAGGTTTCTAACGACCAAACGGTCATCGCCCGCCTTCGCCTGGGCGTAAAGGCTCTGCTCGAGGGCTGGGGATGAAAATGCCGGAGCGGTGAATTGCTTTTTTTGTACCACAAACAGCCCGTCGGTGGTTGAACCGAGGTAATAGGTCTGCTGCCCGGGCTCGAAACGAATGCAGCTTAAAAAGGGAATGCGAATACCTTCCAGCTCAATTTCCGAATGAAGCCTACCGCCCCGGAGCGTAACTTTGTAAAGGTGGTCGCCCGCGTACACGTAAACCCCGTCGGGGCTGGGAAACGCGAGGAAATCGCCGGAAAGGAAAAGGGCGCTGGAAGCCAACGGCCCACCAATTGATGTATAATTGGGCAGCGGACGACCGTTTTTCCACGCTTCGACACGGTTCCCCGGTAAAATGCAAGCCAGAAACTGCCCGGCAAAGGTCGCATATTGCGGCTTCCGGCCGGTGTAGTCCCTGATTTTCGCCGGCACTTTCAAATCCGCCGAGAGATAAAGCAGGCTATTCTGGTTTCTCAGGTAAATTTCATTATTGGAAATACTCGATGAAAAAAGGAACGGATTCATTCCCAGGTGATTGTAAAAATCCGCCAACTTATCGAGCATCTTCCGGTCATCGACCGCCACTCCTTGCAGTCCCACGTGCACCGTCCATTTTGGCAGCAACACGGGTGCGGGTGCTGCGTGCGGCCCCGAAACAGCCACTTTAATGATTTGTTCTCCGTAGAGCCGTGCGTAAAGTGTGCCGTGCGCATCGGTGGTGAGCCCTGCCACACGCGCCGATTTCACTCCCGGTAATTCGGAGGGCCCGTATGTGATAAACCGTTGCCCGTCGTACCGCACCATTCCCATTTCCGTGGCAAGCCAGCAATAGCCCCATTCATCAAATGCGATATCCTTGACACTGTTTTGAGGAAGGCCATTGTCGGTATTGTACTGGGAAACAATAAACCGCTCCTGCTGCGCAGCTGCGGGAAAACCAAGCAGAATGAGAGAAATCAACGCGACCAGGAGGATTCTCATATTTCAATTGTGTTGAGTAACGAGGGCTATTTACCTATGAAATTACTAAAATATACGATTTGAGAATAACTACTTCTTTACTTATTAGAAGTACTACGTCATATTAAACGACCAGCTTCCACGAACTGGCAACGACACGGGAGGCAACAATCCACCTCCTGCGCACGTAAACAAAAAAAGGTCTGTAAGTGTTTACAGACCTTTTTTACTGCATTTTAACCTGCTGCCAATTAATTCTTATTGAACCGGGTGTTC
>CAMLNK010001004.1 GCA_946481035.1 uncultured Dyadobacter sp.
CTTTTCTTACGCCTATTTCCTTGATACGCTGCTGGGCGGCAAATGCAGCCAAACCAAACAATCCGAGGCAGGAAATCAGGATGGAAATGATAGTGAATGCATTCACAAGCCTGGAAGTACGCGCATCGGCCGCGTAATTTTTCTGAAAATCCTCATCCAGGAATGTGTAGGCAAAAGGTTCATCGGGTACGAGCGACTTCCATTTACTTTCTATAAATGGCAGCGCGGCAGCAGCGTCTTTCCCCGCTATGTGCGCGATCAGGTAGTTGTAACTCGGGTCCATATTCAGGAAGAAGGCATAAGGCTCGATTACCTTGTGCAAATCCTGGAAATGGAAGTCCTTAACTACGCCGACCACCTCCACCGAGCCCGGCGTATCGCCGCCACCATTGAACAGGAACTTCTGCCCTACCGCCTTATTCAGTGGAACATTGAATTTGCGGAGCGTGGCCTCGTTTACCACTATTTTATAATTGGTATCCGCCGGAAATTCCTTCGAAAACATGCGTCCTACAACCGGTTTGAAACCCATCGTTTCCATAAAATCCGGCGCGACCCAGTTCGTTTTGATCAGATTATCTTCATTTACAGTCTGTCCCGGCAAGTAAACCGACATGTCGCTCGGATTGAGAATACCTGGATAATAGGCAGTCCCCGATGCCGCCGTAATGCGGCTGTCCTGCAAAAGTTCGTTTTTCAGAGCCGTGTAAGCCTGCCGTGCCTCCTGGCTCCGGAAAGGAATCACGATCTGCTGATCTTTCGTAAAACCAAGCGGCTGGTCCTTCATAAACCGGATCTGCCCCTGAATCACGATCGTAGCAACCACCAGCCCAATCGAAATCACAAACTGGAATACGACCAGCCCGCGACGCAGCGCCGTAGCCGACACCGAGTTGACAAACCGGCCTTTGATAACATCCAGCGGATTAAATACCGACAGGTAAAATGCAGGGTAACTTCCGGCCAGCAAGCCCGTAACCAACGCCAGCAGCAAAAACCCGCCCACAATTTTCGGTTGCAGCAGGTCATTTATATCGAGCGTTTTGTCGGCCAGCTGGTTAAAGAAAGGCAATAGCAGCACCACAAGTGCCATGGCGATCGCCAAGCCGAGAAATGTGAGCACCATGGATTCGCCCAGGAACTGACCTACCAGGCTGCCTTTGCCTGCGCCCATCACCTTACGCATGCCTACCTCAGCCGCACGTTTCGCGGAGCGCGCGGTCGCGAGGTTCATGAAGTTGATGCAGGCGATCAGTAATGTAAATACCGCGATACATGCCAGAACGTACAAATACGTCGAACTTGTGGTGGATGAAACAATGCGGTCAATCTGGCTAAAAAGGTGAATGTCCCGAACGGGAAGCAATGCCAGTTTCTTATCATAACCGGCGATTTTCAGATCCTTGCGCGCATATTTCTCGATGAATGCGGGCAATTTCGCCTGAAATGCCGCAGCATCCGTACCCGGCCTTAGGCGCAGGTAATGATAAAACATATTGTTGTTGGTGAAATTGAGATCAGGCTGCCGGAGGTAATCGCCTATCCAACCCACTTTGAATGTCACAAAATAATGGGCATCGATGTGAGAACGGGCGCTTTCGTCGCGGAAAACGCCGGTTACCTTAAAGTTTTCGTTATGGCCCGTCTTACCGCCCACTTTCACCGTGCGGTTCAGGGCGGGTTCGTTGCCGAATAATTTTTGAGCCAGCGCATCAGAAAGCACGATCGAATGCGGATCGCTGAGCGCCGTCCGTTTATCTCCTTCCAGGAATTGATAGGTAAAAACATCAAAAAACGTCGAATCGACGTGCGTGCCTTTGGTTTCGTAGAATGAGAGCGGGCCTTTTCCCGGCCGCTCCACCGTCAGCAATGCCTTGTCTTCAAGGAAATTCTGCCAGAGGCGTGTCGATTGCACCACTTCCGGGTATTCGGCTTTCAGCGCGGCCGCGTAAGGTGCCGGTGCGCGGGGATTATCCATTTTCTCCCCATTCGGCTGCACGTTCTCCGAGCGCACCAGGTAAAGATCATTGACATGCTCCTGGTGCTTATCGAACGAAACCTCGCTCAGAATGTAAAGCAGCAGGAGCATGCAACAGGTCATCCCGACCGACAGGCCGAAGACATTGATAACGGAGAACATCTTGTTTTTCAAGACGTTCCTCCAAGCAATTTTCAGATAGTTTTGGATCATGGCTGGTCATGGATTGCATTCCGGTTTTCAGGAATGAATAATTGTACCAGGCATTTAATTAATCAGTTAATTAAATGAATATCAAAATATTATATACATAATTAAACAACAAAGGTGTCCACTATCGGACACCTTTGTTCAGTATTGGACTGCAAGAATTTAATATGCGAGCGGTTCTTGCCTTATGCTCCTTACACGGATAATATTCACTTTGCGGTTGGTGTCGTCGATAGCATAGGTAACCCTTATGTTGTAGACCTCAAATGACCTGAACATTTCATCACCATCGATTCTAAACTTATCAGGGGTATATCTTCTTGGTTCTGATTTAAGATTGGCGACGCATTCCAGAATCTTCTTTTTAACTTTCAATGCATTCTGGTAGGAGTCTTTGCGGATATAAACAAAGATCTCCTTGAACTGAATCAAAGCTACTGTATCCCAACGGATTTGATAATAATTATCTACCATCCGTTAATCTCGGCTTC
>CAMLNK010001005.1 GCA_946481035.1 uncultured Dyadobacter sp.
GGTGGCTTCGGAAAACTGGTTGGTCAGGTGCGTAAGCTGGAAGGAGCCCTTTAACTTTTTATAACCCAGCCTCAGACCGGTTTTGATGTTGATTTTAGGTACAAATTCCACCTGGTTACCCTGCACGCCTGGGATTTCACTGTGTTTGTATTCTGATTTAATGAATGCGGCATTGCCAAACACCACGCCGCTCCAATCTGTATTTTCTGGCCGCGCGAGCCTGAGCAAATCGGCTTCCGCATAAGATTCAATACCCATGATAATGGCCTGGCCGACATTACTTCTCAGGCGGAGCACCCGGTTGCTTTCGTCGTAAAACTGAACCTCGCCAATCCGGTTGTCGTAGTTCAGGTAAAATAAGCTCACATCGTAATTAAACAGCGTGGTCTGATGGCTGCGCACGCCAAGGTCGATCGAGTAGCCTTTCTCATCCTTTAAATTCGGATCAATTACCGAAGACGGGTTGGCAATGCGCATATCGCTGAAAGTGATCGAGCGGTAGTTTTGCGAGATATTGCCGTAAAGCTCAACTTTCTCGACAGGTTTGTAGCCGATGCCGATGCCGGCGAGCAGGAAATGCCGGGCGTTGGTACGGTACTCGTCGGTGCGGGAAATATTGATCACATTACCGGCAAGGTCGCGGGCGATATTGCCATAGTAGCCGTCGGCGGTGGTTTTAATGTATTCAAAACGAAGGCCGGGTGTGACTGACAGCTTATCGTTGATGTAAAAGATGTTTTCGGCAAAAAGGGCGGTGTTGCGGTTGGGGAAACGGTAGTCATAGGTAATGAACCTGTCGGGCTCCACGAACGTAAAATCGGCATCTTTTCCTTTGCTGCCCAGTCCCTGCAAGTTGTGGTTGTAGCCATAATAGTAGCGCCCGCCCACAAGCAGTACCGACATTTTCTTGGCAATCGAATACCTTTTCAGATAGCGCGCCTCTGCGCCCCAGTTGGTGAAATCCCCTTTGATCAGATCGCGTTCGCTGTTGTCGTCGATCGTCGCCACGCGGTTGGGGCGGAAACCGAGCGAGTAACGGTTGGCTGCCAGTCCGAAAACGCGCAAATTGAATTCATTGCCGGCGTTGAAGTGGTGGTCGAAATGAATGGTGGCCATATTCCAGTTGACGTTGAACCAGTTGCGTTCGCGGTTGGTCTGGCGCGGGTTGTCGGCAAACATGGCGTCCGAGAGCCCCCCGGGTTGTTTGGCCAGGTAATGCATATAGGTGACGTCAAGGCCGATGCTGGTTTTATCAGACAGCTTATAGTCAAGGTCGGTATAAAAAGTATAGTTGTTAAACTGCGAGTTTGCGCGCCAGCCGTCGGCTCTTTTGTATTGAAAAAAGGTATAATAGCTCAGCTTGCCCACCGTTCCGCTCGCGCTGGTGAATGCATTGTAAAACCCGAATGAGCCCACGCTCTGCCGAGCTACCACCTGGATTTTCCGGTCCTGAACCGGCTTTCTCATCACAAAGTTGATCAGCCCACCAAACTGAGTGCCATATTGCAGCGAAGCCGCCCCGCGCACGATCTGGATCTTTCCGACTGCCTCAATAGGCGGCGTGTAATAGCTTTCGGGATAACCCAGCGCGTCGGCGCTGATGTCATAGCCGTTCTGACGCACATTGAAATTGGATGTCCGGTTCGGGTCAAGGCCCCGGCCGCCGATATTGAGCTGCAAGCCACCTCCTTCGTTTTCCCAGATATTCAGCCCGGCCACACGCGAGTAAACCTGCCGCGCATTATTGGTCGACAAATTGGCTACCAGCTGCTCGGGCGTGATTACTTCGGATTTTTTGCCCTCGTAAATACCCATACTCTCCACGCCACGTAACCGCGAGAAACCGAAATCCGCCGCCTTTTCCTTCACAGTCAACTCATTCAAATTTTGCTCGGAGGATGCCAGGTAAAGATCAAAATGCAGGTCTTTGCCGCGGGCATTGAAATGCTTTTTCTCGATCCGGTAACCCGACAGCGTTGTTTGCAATGTATAGTTGCCATTGGGCACTGATGCGAAAACGAATTTGCCTTCCTGATCGGTGACGGCGGTCAGGTTCTCATTCAAAAAAATGGTGCAGCCTGTGATGGCCGTCGAATCGGACTTGGATAAAATGCGGCCCGATAGCATTGTCTGAGCCGTCGAGAAACTGCTGATCAGCAGCAGGAGGGATAAAAACTTATAGACCTTTAATTTCATTTTCAAATGGGGTAATCCAGGATTTGTCTCGGAACGAATCAGTTTGTTGTGTCAAATCCACGTCGGGGGCGATCAATGGTCTGCCTGTGCGCCCGTTCAGCGCTACATACGAGTCCACATATACATGCGGGTCCTTGAAGCCGAGCGCCGCATAATGGTCGCGCAGCATGTGTGCGTATTGCAGGATCATGTCGGGCTGGGTCGACATCATTTTTTCCTGCAAGCGGGTTAAAAAGTCGTTATTATTTACAACCTGACGTTTTCCAGTGGCGTCCGTGACGGTAAACTGCGTGTAGCCGGCTTTTTCCATCAACATAACCCTCCACGAAAACCGGTAGCCCTGCTCGGTCCAGAAGAGCTCGTTGGAATAAAGCAGGTAGCGGAAAGGGAAAGTGATTTGGAATACAAAAAATAGTGCAAAAATGGTGTAGACAGCAGGTCGCAGTAATGCCGGGAACCGGTAGCGCTCCGTAGACTTGAT
>CAMLNK010001006.1 GCA_946481035.1 uncultured Dyadobacter sp.
CTCCACGTAACGGCCGAGGGCGGGAATGGCGATCCAGGCCGCAAACGCCACCACAAAGGACAGCGGCAAACCATTTTCATCGCGGCCGTCGTGGCTGCACTCATTCTCTGGAAACTGTACGCCGGCATCAGCCATACAGCCCACCCCGATGCCTGCGCCACACCGGCGGAAACCTCCACCAACGACCAGAAAATGGCCGGGATGAAGTGGAGCTACGACGAACTGGCGCACAAACTGATCATTGAAAACACCGATCTGGCCTATGCGGAAATTGGGGAAGGCTTTACCAAAAGCATTGGCCGGGCCCTTAACAAGGTTACGCGGCAAAACAGCGGCAAGCGCGTGGTGGTTAATTTGTAAGCCTCGCAGAATTAGCATAAAAAGGGTTGCCGATTTTATTACCGGCAACCCTTTTGCTTTCCAGCTAACAAACCTGAGCGGTTATCAATAGGCTGTTTCCAGCTCGGTTTCTTCCACTGCAATCTTCTGCTCCACTTTTGGCGGCAGCAGTTTATACATCACCGGCGTAACCAGGCGCGAGAGCAAGGTGGAGCTGATCAGCCCGCCTATCAGTACCAAAGCCAGCGGCGAATACAATGCACTATATTCGATCACGAGCGGCAGCAATCCGCCGATGGCGGTCATGGAAGTGAGCAATATCGGTACGAAACGGATTTCGCCGGCTTCGATAATCGCTTCTTCGATGCTCTTGCCCTGCTCGCGGAGTTGGTTCGTGAAATCGACCACGAGCAGCGAGTTTTTCACTTCAATACCTACCAATGCGATGAAACCGATCGTGGCTGTGAACGAAAGCGTTTCGCCTGTCAGGAAAAGCATTGCCAGGCCGCCCACGATGCCCAGGGGAATCACCGATAGCACGATCAGGATGCTTTTGAAGGTTTTAAACTCCAATATCAATACCCCCAGGAAACCGAAAACGGTGATGAGTATGATTAGTCCCAATCCGCCGAAACTCTCTTCCTGGCTCTCCTTCTCGCCCGCTACCGTGAAATGCTGGCCTTTTTCAAATTTGAATTGGTTGAGCTTCGCGGTAATGTCGTCGTTCATCTTCTGAACATTATAGCCCGGTTTCACGAATGCCGAAACGGTTACGTAGCGGTCCTTGTCGTAATGCCGGATCTGGTTCGGCGAGCTTTCCATTTCAACGGTGGCAATGTTTTTCAAGGGAATGCTCGCACCCGACGCAGAGGTAACATATAGTTTGTCAAACACACTGTAATCCTGGATAGCGGCATTCCGCGGCACCGACACATTGATATTGTAACTATCCGCCTTGCCCACATCCTCGCGGAAAGTGGCCACGTTCAGCCCGGCAGCCCCCAGCCGCACCGTACGGTCGATGTCGGCCGAGGAAATGCCAAGCGTTCCGGCTTTCTGTTTATTGATGTTGATGCGTAAATCGGTCGGTTGTACCAGCAACGGGTTGTTGACGTAAATGGTACCCTCGGTTTTCGTGAGCAGGTCGGCGATGCGGAATGCGGTTTTGCGCAGGTCTTCCAGGTTTTCGCCATAGATACGGTAAGCCAGCGGTGCTTCGATCAACGGGCCTTGTTCAAAATCCTTCACTTTGATTTCAGCCCCCGGATAGCGTTCCAGCTTTTTGCGCAGCTTTTCGATCACCTCCACCTTTTCTTCGGTTTCAAGCCCTTCCACCTGCACAAAAATCTCGGCAAAGTTCTCGCTTTCATTCCTTTGGACCACATTATAATAAATCCGCGGGTTACCCTTGCCCACATTGGTCGAGAAGGACGTGATGAGCGGTTCCTGTTTTAGAATACCTTCCACGTAGCGCGCTACTTCGTTGGTCTTTTTGAGGTTGGTGCCCTGCGGTGTCTCAATGTCGACCAGGAACATGGGTTTCTCCGATTTCGGGAAAAGGCTATTGCCGATGAGCGGTACCAATGCCAGCGAGCCCGCGAAAATGACGCCGGCAATCAGCAGCGTCGTTTTAGGCCAGTGCAATGCGCGGTCGAGCACGCTGCCGTAGGTTTTATGAATGCCCTTTTTCATACCTCTCAACAACCAGTTGCCATCTTCGGAAGCATGCGGTTTCAAGATCACGCTCGACAGGAATGGCACCACGGTAAGTGATACGAGCATCGAGGCAAATACCGTTGTGATCACCGACATCGGTAAGCTGCGAATGAAGTCGCCCGCGCCCTCGGGCAGGAACACGAGCGGAAGGAATGCGAAGATCAGCAAGATCGTACAACCCACCACGGCCAGGCCGATCTGTGACGAAGCCTGGATGGCCGCCTGCACCTTGCCATAACCCATCCGCAAATACCGCTCGATGTTTTCCACCACTACAATGCTGTCGTCGACCAGGATACCCAGTGCGACGATCATCCCCACAATGCTGAGCTGGTTGATATTATACCCCAGCAAGTTCATCATCGTGAGCCCGATCGCCAGCGAAAGCGGGATCGAAATCATTACTACCAGCGACGCCCGCGTGCCCAACGGCAGCAATGTGAGCAATACCAGCAAGATGGCTATGCCAAAATCCCGTGCAAAATGCGACAATCGGGTATCCACACTGCCAGCCTGATCGAACACTTTGACCATTTCAATATTCGAAGGCAATGTTTTCTGAAACTCTGCCACGACGGGTTCTACCTGGTCGCGGACGGCGATAATGTTCTCGCCTTCCTT
>CAMLNK010001007.1 GCA_946481035.1 uncultured Dyadobacter sp.
TCAATATTTTGCTCAACTGGCTGCTCATTTACGGCAATTGGGGCTTCCCGCGCCTCGAACTCGAAGGGGCAGGCTGGGCCACGCTCATCACCCGCAGCATGATGTTCCTTGCATTGCTGCTGGTGATTTTAAGGCATAAAACCTTTGAAAAATACATGGCAGTAGGTCGTAACCAGTGGTATTTCAAATGGCAAACCTGGCGTGAACTGCTGCACATCGGCGTGCCGAGCAGCTTGCAGATCGGGATGGAAGCGGGTGCATTTGCGGTATCGGGGATTATCATCGGTACTTTGGGTGCTGTGGCGCAGGCCGCACACCAGATCGCATTGAGCAGCGCGTCGTTTACTTTTATGGTATCGATGGGCCTCGCGCAGGCGGGCTCCATACGCGTAAGCAACGCGCTCGGGCGCAGCGACTGGGCGAAGATTTTTGTGATCGGGAAAAGCACGCTCGTTACCGCATTGATCTACGGCACATTTTGCGCGATTACTTTCGGTCTTTTGCGCAACCACCTGCCCATGGCGTTCAACGACAATGCAGAGGTGGTCACATTAGCCGCATTGCTGCTTCTGTTTGCAGCCGTTTTCCAGATTTCGGATAGTACCCAGGCCATCGGCGCCGGGTTGTTAAGGGGCATTAAGGATGTTAAAACACCCACGATCCTGATCGGTATCGCCTATTGGGTGATCGGTATCCCCGTGGGCTACACGCTCGCATTCCATTTCGGGATGGGCGCGTCGGGCATGTGGCTGGGGCTGATCCTGGGGTTAACGATGGCTTCGATATTCCTGATGACACGCTTCTTTAAAATGACAAGAAGAAATCAGGTTTAGATAAAACTTCGTCAAAATCCGACTTGTTGATAAGGATATAATTGCGAAACTTCGTCATTAATCCAAGTGCGCTTTTTTTTAATCAATTCTTATCCACAAAAATCTGATTCAATGGATTTCAATTCCACGTTAAGGAACATCTTTGTTGAAGAAAAAGACATTCCTGCGGAGTTCAGCCTGCCATCCCTGATCCACCAGCGCGAGTACCTTTGTAATGGCGAAATGAAGACCTGGGACGGACCGTTCCATGAGGTTTACTCACCGATCGCCGTGCAAACCGCGAATGGCCTCGAACGTAAACTGATCGGAAGCTACCCCTTATGTACCGCGACCGAAGCCTCGGAAGCGCTGGAAGCAGCGGTAACCGCCTACAACAGCGGCCGCGGCGAATGGCCCACAATGGGTGTTGCCGAGCGCATTCACTGCGTAGAGCAATTTACCGGCCGGATGATCGAGAAAAAGGATATCATCGTTAAACTCATCATGTGGGAAATCGGTAAGTCATTTGCCGACTCCGTGAAAGAATTCGATCGTACCGTTGAATACATTTACGCCACCATCGACTCGCTCAAAAACCTGGATCGCGACTCGTCCGGCTTCGACATCGTCGACGGCATTGCAGCACAGGTAAGGCGCTCACCGCTAGGGGTGGTGCTTTGCATGGGCCCATTCAACTACCCGCTCAACGAAACCTTCACTACCCTGATCCCCGCACTGATCATGGGTAACACATTGCTGTTCAAACCTCCGAAATTCGGTACACTGCTGCATTACCCGTTGCAGGAAGCCTTCCGCGATTGCTTCCCGAAAGGCGTTGTGAACGTGATCTATGGCCGTGGTAATGCGATTGTTCCGGGGCTTATGCAGTCGGGCAAAATCAATGTCCTTACATTGATCGGTTCGAGCAAAGTGGCTAATGAATTGAAAAAATCCCACCCGAAAGTGAACCGTCTGCGCGCGGTACTGGGTCTGGATGCGAAGAATGCGGCCATCGTTACACCTGAGGCCGATCTCGACCTGGCGGTGAAAGAGATCATCACCGGATCGCTGTCGTTTAACGGCCAGCGCTGTACGGCTCTGAAAATCATATGGGTACACCGCAGCGTAGCCGATACATTCCTCGAAAAATTCAGCGCCGCCGTTGCCGAACTGAAATTCGGGATGCCGTGGGAGAAAGGCGTCGCGCTCACCCCGCTGCCAGAAACCAACAAAATCGAATACCTCAACGACTGCATTAGCGACGCGGAAGCACACGGTGCGAAAGTTGTCAATGAAAACGGAGGCAAATCGGAAGGCTCGTTCTTTTACCCGGTGAACAGCAAAATGAAGCTCTACCACGAAGAGCAATTCGGTCCGATCGTGCCGGTGGTACCATTCGACGATCTCGAAGAAACCATCGAGTTCCTCATCGACTCGACCCACGGCCAGCAGGTGAGCATTTTCAGCAACAATGCCGAAGAAGTAGCTTCACTCATCGACCCGTTGGTAAACCAGGTAAGCCGTGTGAACATTAATACCCAATGCCAGCGCGGCCCCGACGTATTCCCGTTCACCGGCCGCAAGGACAGCGCCGAGGGTACCCTTTCTGTTCCCGACGCCATCCGCGCCTTCTCGATCCGCTCCCTGGTAGCCTTCAAAATGAACGCCTCCAACAAGCAGCTGATCAACGAGATCGTACACGAGGATACTTCAAACTTTTTGAGTACGAAGTTTATATTCTAAGGTTTTTGCATTCGTTTCAATGCGCCCGCCCATTCGGTACACCGGATGGGCGTTTTTTTTGTGCCGGAGGATCATTGGTGATGAAAGTAGGGATAAGAGGTTTGTAGAAGTGTGCTTTG
>CAMLNK010001008.1 GCA_946481035.1 uncultured Dyadobacter sp.
ATTGCATTCAGAATGTCCGTTTTTTGTCTTTCAATTTCATTATACTGCCTCAGGAGTTCCGGCTCGGTATTGTAATCGCCGATCGCCTGTACCAGCTGTTGCGAAGCCGAGCTCAGCCGCTCGTATTCCTGTTGCAGCGACCGGTATTCGGTGCTGTTACATACCAGTGTTTCCGTTTCACAATAGGTTTTCAGGACCCGGTACTGTCGGTCGGTCATTGCATCGGCGTCCATTTGAAGTCGTTCATCCACGGTTTCCGACGAGTAGGCAATGCCCGGCGAGCCTGCGGGCAGCATTAGCCAGGTAATCCCGGCCGCCATTACAAGTATCGCGGCGGCATAACCCCATTTCCAGCGTCGCTGCTGCTTGTTTTTTCGTTCGATCAGTCCCCAGAGCCTGTCATCGGGCTCGTAGGCGGGCATTTCGGAAAGCGCCCGGCGAAGCGGCTGTGCCAGCAGGTTTTCGTTGATACCGTTCCAGACCTCGTCCCCCGGTTCGTAAGCCGGGAAGCGGCGTATGGCATTTTCAAGGTTGCTATGGTTCTTTTCCATTCTAAATCGATGTCAGTTCGCCGAAAGCATCGCGCGGAGCTTTCTTTTGGCATGAAATAATTGTGATTTCGATGTGCCTTCCGAAATGTTGAGCATCACTGCAATTTCGCGGTGCGTGTAGCCCTCCACCTCGGCCAGTACGAAAATGGTCCGGAAGCCGTCAGGTAATGATAAAACAGCCGTTTCGAGATGTGCCGCATTGATCTCCGATTCGCCCCAGTCGATACCCTCTCCCGTATAATCATCCACATTCTGCCAGATCACCAGCCGTTTCTTCTTCGTCGACTTGCGCACGACGATCTGTTTCACCCACGCCCCGAGCGTCGATTCGCCGCGGAACTGGTTCAAGTGCTTGAATACTTCCAGGAATGCGTCCTGCAATACGTCGTTGGCATCGTCGAAATCACCGGTGATGCGGTAGGCAAGCGTGTACATCGCTTTTTTGTAGCGGTCGTACAGCTGTCGCTGGGCAATTCGGTCATTTAAAAGGCAACCAGTGATCAAATCGGCTTCCGAAGTCATGCGGGGATTTTTTGCGTATTCATATCAAAGAGGCCGCAAGATCAGGAAATGGTTGTATGGGGGAGGAGTTTTTTTTGACCGCGGACCGCGGACGGCCGACGGCTGACCATGCGGCCTGACGGCTGACCATGCGGCCTGACCATGGACCATGGGGCCTCACGGCCCGACCATTGATGGTTAGCACCTCCGGCGATATTTGACTACACTTGGCAATGCCTGATACGACTGTCCCCGGGGACGCCCCATGGTCCATGGTCTATGGTCCATGGTTAGGTACCGTACCGCTAGCCGATACCGCAATCAGCGGTCAGCGGTCAGCCGTCAATTACCGCCCCAATCTCTGCCGCGCGCGCCTGAGCCGGTACACAAACCAGTACCGCGCTACCCGCCCGTTGCGCCTTTGCGTGATCGTTCCGGCTTTTTCGAACCGCTCGAACTGCCCGGCAAACAGCTCCGCAGGATCGTTGAAATTGTTGGATGGACTAATATACCAGGCGTCCGACCCGGCTGTCACTTGTCCGTAGAGTTGGTTCAGCCACGCGAATTGATGAAGATCTTCCAGTTTCCCGACGCCCACGGTCCGCATGCCGAGCGGGTATGCAACGTGGTAATAAATATGAGAGCCGGGAAACCATTTGTGCACGACCATGGGCGCATCGCGCTGCATTCTGCCGCTGGCGATATCGTCGTTGCGGAGCTTTTCGAATGCTGGTAGCAACTGCTCCCAGCCGGTAATGTCCAGCGTCGCGTCGCCCGCTCCCGTATGCGGGAAAGGTTTGGCGCTCATCGTGCCCGGGTAGGAGCGGATAAGGATCGGCCCCACGGTAAATACAAACAAAATAAGCCCTACCGAGCCGTTCAGTAGTTTTTTGGGGAGGTTATTGAGGGTTGGGAAAATGAATTTGTCGGCCCAGGCGGCGCCCAGCAGCATGAGTCCCAGGAAGCCGGGGCCGCTCCAATGCGGTAATGTGTCCCGAAATAGCGAAACCAGCATCGTGCAGGCGATGATGGGCAAACTGCACCAATAAAGCAATGCCACGGATGCCGCGTCGGCTACCGAAAGCCCGCGCGCGATGGCTTTGCCGGTGAATATGAAAATGACGACCTGAAATGGATTGGCATACAAAACTTGTCCGATGGTGGTGCGGAAAAAGGACTTGATGTTGATGCCGCCGTCGCTCACCGTCACGCGTTCGCTGTGGAACCGCCAGGTAATGAAGTCGTTGCTGATATTCCAGAAGAGAATGGGGGAGGCCAGCAATGCGGTAATGGCTATCGACAAATACAAGTAAGGACTTTTGAGCAGTCCACGGCGATCGGACACGATAAGACCCAGAAATCCGAACCAGAGGAACACACCGTGCACTTTGCTCATCGTTGCAAGTCCGATGAACAGGCCGGTTAGCAACAGATAACGGCGAATATCCGACAGTCCGGTGGCTTTGATGCAGCGAAGCATCGCGTGCAATGCAGCCAGCCAGAATGTGAGCTGCACGGAATCGGGCAGGATGAAAATCCCTGAGAGAATGCTGGTATAAACGGAAGTATTATAGAGTACGGCGGCGATGAAGCCGGTATTCCGGTTTTTGATCA
>CAMLNK010001009.1 GCA_946481035.1 uncultured Dyadobacter sp.
ACATGGCGAACAGAAAGCCGCCACCAGCGCAGAACTCTTTGATGGCCTTGGCGACCGCCAGCTTCATTTTGGGCACTTTCGAGAAACCATAGCGGTTGGCAATGGCTTCCTGGGCTTTGATATCCGCCTCGCTGGTGCGGCGCAGGTTTTTGCCGAATTGCCCTGTAAAATCTTCATGGTGCAAATGCAGCCAGTCGTATTTAGGAAGGTCGCCGCGCAGGATTTCTTCATCATAAATGACTTCAAACGGGATTTCGGCATATTTCAGCACGAGTAATACGGCGTCCGTATTTTCAAATTCTGCAGGGCTGATTTTAATAGGGGAGTAAACAGCGATTTTGGCTGCTTTAAACAGCTTCACCACATCCATATTCACGTTCGGATTGCTGATCTCGTTCACGATCTGCGCGCTTGCCGCCTCCGAAAGCACTTCATAAGAAACCGCCCTCAGCTTGCATTCATTTTCAATGGATTTGGAATACTGAACCTTAAAACTGCCCCCGCGGTAGTTGAGCAGCCAATCCACTTCAATGTCCCCTTTGAGCAGGATGTAAGCCAGCCCGTATGCCTTCAAATGGTTGGTCTGGGTGTTGTCCATCGGGATCAGGATCTGGTTTGCGAGGCAGATTTGCGACAGGAAAACCAATACGAGCGGTAGAATCTTTCTCAGCATGGTAAGAAACGTTTGAAGTCCGAAGCTGCATCGTCAGGGGAGGTGTATCAAATTTAACGAATAATCGACATTTAAGGTAGCTGGTAATGAGGTTTTTGTGGAGCCTCTGCCTATTTTTGGAATATACCTCTACTCACCAGCGAAATCATGACCGAAACACAAATCCTCAATTACGCGCTTAATCAGTTTGCGGGGATCGATCCCGATGCGTTTGAACTGTCGGCGCCTTACTGGCAACGAAAGACTTACGGGAAAGGGGAGTTTTATAATGAGTATAAAAATGTGTGCAAATACCTGGGTTTCATCCTCGACGGCGTGTTCCGGACTTACTATATCGACGATGAATCGGCGGAGGAAAAGAATGTCTTTTTCTATTCCAAAAACCAGGTAGTGGTAGCCTACAAGAGTTTCGTAACCCAGACGCCTTGCAGCTACTACACCGAGTCGATGACGGAATCGACGGTTTTGTATATCCATATCAATCATCTGAATGAGCTGTATGGCAAATCGCATCATTGGGAGCGTTTCGGGCGGCTGGTCGCGGAAACTGCATTTAACCTGGCCATGAACCGCGCCGAGCAGTTTATGTTCCGTACGCCCGAGCAGCGCTATGTCGAACTGATTCAGAACCACCCCGACATTTTTAACAATGTCCCATTGTACCATATTGCCTCTTATCTGGGCATTCAGGCGCCTTCTCTGAGCCGAATCAGAAAAAGAATGGTGGGTAAATGACGATCTTAACTTGGGTTAAGAATATAGTCGGCTAACGTGCTGAATTTTGTCATGTTCAAAGAGAGAACGAAACACAAAAATTCAACTTTTAACCGATAGAAATCATGAAAGCCAATAACACCAAAACCGTCGTATTTGTAACAGGTGCATTTGTAAGCCACAATGGCTGGGACCAATGGAGAACCTATTTTGAAAGCAAAGGCTACACCACCTATGCACCCGCCTGGCCGCACAAAGACGCGCCCGCAGCGGAACTGAGAGACAGACAACCCAACGATACCGCGCTGGCCGGTCTGACATTCAAAGAACTCGTCGACCACTATGCCGATTTTGTAAAATCTTTACCGGAAAAACCGATCATCATCGGCCACTCGCTCGGCGGATTGATTACTCAGATTCTGATTAACCGCGACCTGGGCGTTGCAGGTGCAGCCATCCACCCCGTACCACCACAAGGCGTGATCCCTTACGAATTCTCGTTCCTGAAAGCAGGTTATAAAGTATTCGGATTGTTTACTTCGTTGAAAAAAACTTACCTGATGTCGCTCGCCGACTGGCAATATGCCTTCACCAACGGCATGACGCTCGAAGAACAGATGAAAACCTGGGAAGAAAACGTGATCCCTGAATCCAAAACCGTGGCCCGCGGCGGCATTACTTCCGCTGCCAGAGTGGATTTCAAAAAAGCACACGCTCCGTTGCTGATCACTTCCGGTGAGTTCGACAACATTATCCCTGCCTCGCTGAACCTGCGTAACTTCAAAGCCTACAAACAAAACGGCTCTGTCACAGATTACAAAGAGTTTCCCGGCCGTAACCACTACGTATTGGGCCAGCCAACCTGGAAAGAGGATGCGGATTACATTCTTGACTGGATTAGCAAGCATTAGGCAGACGGCCGACCGCTGACCATGGGCCTTCGGCCGACCATGGACCGCCGACCATGGTCTATGGTCTATGGTCTAAAAAAGCATGGTCTATGGTCGGCGGTCTATGGTCAAACCAAATAACATGCGTCACGAAAAGCGGATCACATGCTTGAAAGGCGTAAATCCGGTAATAAAAACAGTTGGCGCTTCCATTGCCGGCAAGGCTCCCCGTAATGCGATGTTTTTGTGCAGCGCCAGCCCCGGGCCGAAAGTGATGGTATCGCCTCCCGATTCATAAGAGCCGGTTGCCTCTTTCAGTAACCACGAATCTTTGGTGTTTTCAATTTTGGAAACACCTTTGAGCGTTCCGCCCGGTCTGAAAATCA
>CAMLNK010001010.1 GCA_946481035.1 uncultured Dyadobacter sp.
CCACCATTGACTTGTGCCGGAAAATTGCGGTCGGGGTGGGAGGGCATCCAGGCATTTTCGTAAACTTCTTTGGAAATATTGCCCGTGAAGCGGAGATCATGCAGTTGTTTGGCCATTTCGTTTTGCACTTTCTGGCCATGTTCTGCGCGGATCAGCATTGAGAAGTCCAGTCGTTTCCAGGTCATTTCAGAGATTAGTCCCCAAATAACTTTGGGATTGGCAGCGCCTGCGTATACCACCGCTTTGTCGTCGTAACGGGCGTCACCCGGTTTCGGCGTTCGATCTGCCGGCCCGCTGTATTCCTGGCTGATTTCCTGCACGCTATTCCACACGCCCAAGTTGCGATAGCGGTACCAGGCTCCCACCGGCCCGTTTGCGCCCGATCCGCCGATATCCGACGCCGTAGGCGCGACTTTGCCTCCCTTAATTTTGTTCGACATCAGAGCCGCATTACCTGATAGTTTCCAGTTCCAAATACCCGTACGAACAGGCTCGTAACCCACCGAGAGTTCCAAACCCTGCGCTACCATTCTGCCGGCGTCCGGAGTAGGTATCACGGAGCCGCCGGGTACGACGGTGCCTAGTCTGCGGTTATGGAGCGTCTGGCGATCGAAATAATTGATCCCCAATTGCAGGCGATCGGAAAACAAGCCTGCATCAAACCCCAAACTTCCCATCATGGAATAGGGTACCTCTTTGTCATAAAGCTCTCCCATGCTGTGCAAAGCCAATGAGATTCTGGTAAACAGGTCGGATTTGGCGACGTATCCAAGGTCCGCGCGCAGTCTCAGACTGTTCAGCACGGGGCTAAGCGGTTTTCCGGGTTTGTTGATTTGCCATCCCACACCTACACTGCTCGCATTACCCTGCTTGAATTTTGTGTGCGGGAAGGTTGGGGTGAAGTCCTGCCGTGAAGTCAGCAGCACTTCGATAGCGCTACCCAGGCCGATTTTGGCATTCACAAATACCGAGTTAATGCGACGGTATCCCTTCGACCATTCCGACTGGGAGACGCCGGACGTTGGCGATACGGAAAATCCTCCCATGTTCTTGAACTGATTCAGCAATGCCAGTGTGGCGGCTCGTTTACCTCGCGCAAATCCATAATGGTTAAATTCCGATAGTTGCGCGAAGCCCGCATCCACCTCGTAGCGTACGCGCTTGCCCTCATGGACGAAGTGGGCACGCGCATCGACATTGTAGGTTTTTACGTTTCGGAAATAAGCCGAGAAATCGCTGTTTCCATAAAACAAACTATCCGCCCACCGGCCGTTCGGTTGATAGTCGTTGCCGGTGCGCGAAATGCCGTAAGAGGAGCGGATGCTCAGGTTTTTGAGTATTTTAATTTCCGCGAAGGTGGTCGAAAGCAGGCGCTTATGCTCGCTGTCCACGTGGGTGCGTGCTGCAATGTACAGCGGATTGAACGGGGCGAAATCGTATTGGTGGTATGAACCGTCCGGGTTGTAAACGGGACCGATCGGAATGCCGGTGAGTGCCGCCCGTACCGACCGCTGCGCGCTGGCGGCATCGGCATAGTAAAACCTGGTTCCGAGCCTGATACGGTTCTTCCATAGGGCTGTATTCAGGTTAATGCCGGCGTTTTTACGGTCAAAACTGGTTTCTCTTACAATTCCGTTGTGTTTGAACAAACCGCCCTGAACGAGCACGCTTACCGGTCCTGCACCGCCCGAAATGGCGAGATTGTTGCGTAAAATATGACCGGTGCGGGTTATTTCTTTCATCCAATCGACATTTTCGTAGCTTTCGGGCGCTGCCGTAAGGAATGTGGCCGCCGAAAATTCGTTGGGATAGTCGGCGAGCCTTTCGCGACTGTACCGGAGAAAATCCACGCTGTTCAGCACCTCTACATTGCGGGTTACCTTCTGAACGGATGCAGAGGATTCAAGCCTTACTTTGAGTTTTTTGGAATGACCTTTTCGGGTTGTAATCAGTACTACACCGTTGCTCGCGCGGGTACCATAAATCGCCGTCGCCGAAATGTCTTTCAACACCTGTACCGACTCGATCTCCGACGGGTCGATCATCGTCAATGCATTGATGGCATAGTTGGGGGATTCGAGGCCTGCTTTCGGAACAGCCTGTCTGTCGTTTTGAAATTCCAGCGGGATACCGTCTACGACATACAATGGCTCCGCGGCGCCCAGGAGCGTATTCACGCCCCGGATCGTCACCGCAAATTCACCACCCGGCCCGCCGTTCGTTTCCATTACCTGCACGCCTGCTACCCGTCCCGCAAATAGCTGTTCCGGTGTGTTCACGGCGGCATTGAGGGCATTCACCGGAATTTTGTTGGCAAAAAACCATGATTTGACGCTGTCTTGCCGGGTACTGTCCTGTTTGGATGGGAATTGAAATGCCGGTAATGCAAAGGATCTGACAGATGACGATGATAAAAGGGACGCCGTCACCAGCAAGCAACGCAAAAGTTTACGCATAAAACACAGATAGGGGTGGTAGTTTGTAACCGCAAAGATAGAAAGTGAGCGCTAACTTTTGAGCCGTGTGAGGGCTCCGTCGATCACCGTCTGCATTTGCCCCGGGTTGCCGGTATGGGCCGCGGGCCCGAATCCCGTGTAACCTGACGCTTCGATAATATCTTTTTCTAAATTCATTTCAGCTTGCCGTCTGCTCAATGCGAT
>CAMLNK010001011.1 GCA_946481035.1 uncultured Dyadobacter sp.
TTTTCATAGTGGTCATCCGTAGTTTAAGTAACGAAACAGGTTATACGTAACTGCAATGCACGGCCAGGCAGGGCCTGTCAGCAGTCCTTTCGGACAGGTGACTTGCGCCAACAAGCTGGGTTAATGATGACAGGGTAAAATCGGGTTTATACTAAGACAATGCCCCGTTTTGCGGCTTTGGAGCACAAGGTCTTCCCGGAAGCTGGCCGTTTACCGGGCCAGTACAAGCTTACTATCTTTCTGAACGAAACGTAATTCAAACAAATTCGCGATATCCTCGATAAGGGTCTGGGCCTGTGTTGAGCTTAGCGGAATAGAGCCAGAAGCTCTTTTGGCCAATAGTTTTGGGTCTTCTACCAACACGGTAACCCCGTAATTCTCCTCGATTTTTTGTAGCATTTCTGCCAGCGACGTTTCATCGAGCCGCCAGCGTCCCCGAATCCAGGACGAATAGTTTTCGGGATTAACAAACTGCTTCCCGGTTATTTCCGAGCCGTTCCCATTGACCCGCACCATGTCGCCGGGTTTCAGGTAAACCTGCTCTTTTTTTCCGGCCAGGCTTAGCCGGATACTTCCTGATTTGAGCACGATGCAGCTTCTGGTTTGCCGGTCGACCACGTTGAACTGCGTGCCCAAAACCTGGATGTCTTTGCCGGCAGACAAATGAACGGTAAAGCCGGCATGTGTTCGAAGATGTTTTACATCAAAAAATGCCTCTCCTTCCAACCATACCTCGCGCGGACGTCCTTCCCAGGATGCCGCGTAACGCAACCTGCTGTTGCCATTCAGGACCACTTGCGAACTGTCCGGCAAAATCAGGTGACGGGTTTGTCCGTAAGCAGCGGCGGCACGGACGGTTTCCGATTGTTTCAGACGGAACCAGACAAGCGAACTGACCAGCACCAGGCCTGCGGCAATGGCCAGATATTTTGTCAGTGTCCGTTGATTATGATAGGAACCAAGGCGCTTTTTATGTTTGGCACTCGCATCCGCGAGCCTGGGCTGTGCACTGGTCCAGACTTGCCATTTGGACATCATCAGCTCACCGAAGATTTCCTGATCCTTTTCCGGAGCCTGCATGCTGATCCATTCCAATGCCCTGGCCGCATTGTCGGGATCAGACGCAAGCCACCCTTCAACCACCTTGTCCTGTTCGGAGGTGGTCTTACCAGAAAAGTAATGCATGACAAGTTGTTTAGAGACTTCCATGGCCGGTTAGGGAAACATCAACGATCTGACTACTATATGTACAGAGACAATTTTAGATGCAGCACCCTATCCCCAGTTGAAAAATAATTTGCAGCTGGCATGTTAAGAGCCGAATAGGGAGCCACAACCCCCGAGCAGTTCGATGAGCTATTGGCATTATTACAATGCAAAATGATAATTTTTAAGTATAGACAATATCATAAGTGTCAGATAATTACAAATTATATTTTATAATAATTAAGTTTTTCAATATTAAATCAATATAAAATTATATAAACATAGAATAAAATTTTGTATTGTTAATTTTGGGTAAAAATCGGTTAATATCCGGCAAATATCGGCTATTCTAGTTTTCTATCATTACGGAAAGGTTACTTGTAGCCTACTGCCAAAACCTAACTTACTGAATGACTTATGGGAAAATTTTTACTGCTGGGCATCCTGCTGGGATGCTCATGCTGGCAGATTGTCTCTGCCCAGCAACGAAAGGTCACCGGCAAGGTGACGTCTTCCGATGACGGGAGCGAGCTCCCGGGCGTAGCGATTGTGGTGAAAGGCACGCCGATAGGCACCAACACCGGCACCGATGGAACATATGCCATTTCCTTGCCCGACGGCGCCACAACCCTTGTGTACAGTTTTGTAGGCACCACTACCCAGGAAATCCTGGTCGGTAACCGATCCACTATCGATGTACAGCTGGTGGTCGACACCAAGAACCTCCAGGAGATCGTGGTGACCGCCCAGGGCATAGCACGCGAGAAACGTGCATTGGGGTACGCGGTGACGACCATCGAGAAAAAATCGATCGAGGACCGCCCGCAGGCGGATGTAGGCCGGGTACTGCAGGGTAAGATCGCCGGGGTTAATATCACTTCCACATCCGGGGTTTCGGGTACGGGCACCAACATTACGATCAGGGGATATTCTTCCATTACCGGCTCCAACCAGCCCCTATTCGTGGTCGATGGCATCCCCTTCAATTCCAATACCAACTCCCGCGGCGGTTTCACCGGCGGCGGGCAATCCGCTTCGAGCCGCTTCCTGGACATCGACCCGAACAATATCGAAAACATCACTGTTCTCAAAGGTCTTGCCGCGACGGTCACCTACGGCGACCAGGGCCGGAACGGGGTTATCCTGGTGACTACCAAGAACGGAAGCAAAAAAGCCCGCGCAACCGAATACTCCCTGAGCCAGTCGGTATTTGCCAACCAGGCGCATCTGCCACGCTATCAAAACGACTACGTGGGCGGCTTCCAGCAGAACCTGGGCTATTTTTTCAGTAACTGGGGACCTACTTTGGAGGAAGCCCAGACCTACCCGTCCCAAAACACCAATACGGCCCTCACCACACACCCCTATGCGTTCCTGACGACTTCGGGAGGCCTTCGGGCAGCCATGGCCGATTATGTGGCGTCGGTCAGCCCGTACAAAATGCAGGTTTAC
>CAMLNK010001012.1 GCA_946481035.1 uncultured Dyadobacter sp.
ACGATTACCTACACAAATACCAAATTCATCCTCTCAAATATCTACGTCCAGGAAGTATTCACAGAACCGAGATAGGATAAAATCGAAGCACAAGCAAAACCGGGCAGCATGATCGAACGATCACGCCACCCGGTTTTGCTGCGTCGGTGTGCCGTTGAAAAAGCCGCGCCCGCCATTAACTTTCCCCCGGCAGGGAAAAATAATTATAGCATTACATTTAATTAATAATCAATTACTTAGTTTGAATCGGCGAACTGTGTGCAGCGGGATGGTAACATGCGGAGATTAATTTGAATTATCTGACTAAAATGCAAATGACATGCCCGGACAAGTGGATGCGTTCAGCTATAAATGATATATTGCCTGCGGTTTCCTCAACGAATCCTAATCTTCTACACATGCTAACACGTTCATTATCATCGCTAAGAGCGATATTTGCCTGCATTATGATTGCCGCCCCGGTCGGTACTTCCCTCGCTCAGAGCGCGAATGTCCTGAGCACTTACGAACTCGTCCAGGACGGTGTCAATAACAGCTACACGCTGCCGGTGCCCAAAGGGCCTACTTCTATCCCTCAGACGCTGACTTTCTTTTACAATAAAAACGGAAGTACCGACGAGGGGATCTATTTCCAGAAATTGAAATCGGAGTTGTCGGTGACTTTCAGTTTTGACGACCAACCGTACGTTAATGTGCCCCAGCACGTAACCGGAATGACATTTGGCGCGGCGTCGGGCGCGAGCAGCACGCATGTGCGGGCGGTACCGGTGATCAATACCAACTACTATTACGCGGATACGGCCCGTAAAATATTTACCGCGCACCCGCAGGGGCCGGTAGGGAAGGGGGTCAATCTGTTTATGAATGCAGGCTTGCAGGTATTCCTTTCGGCGAAGCCTCTGCTTGCGGCCAATGCGCCTACAACCGATACGAGCCGTTACTACTACGGGAAGTTACGGTTGCAATTCAATAAACCCGTGAATAATCCGGTAATCTCGTTCATCGGGCTTGGCGCTACTTCGAATTTTGCCAATAAACGCCTTGGGTTCTCGACAGAGCTTGAACTGCAAACGTCGCCGCTGGTGCTGACGAAGCTTTCAGGTAATGAAGAAATGCAGATCGATATGACCAAAACGAAAATCCTGCATTCCAAAACGCCGATTACGGGCAATTGCGACAACGGTGCCGCCTGCGGAAGCGTGCTCATCAAAGGTTCACAAATCAGTACGCTGGTATTCAACGTTTACCTGCGGCCCGATGGCGGCCCGGGCGTGTGGGGTACCGAAAAAGTCAGCAATTCGGGCGATATGTGGCACATTACAGTATCTCTGCCAGAGCAATAGCCGTTTCTTCTTCCGGTTTTTCGGAATGCATGATCCGCTGGCGGTGCATTTCCCCCCAATTGATCAGTGATTCGATGACGGGAGCCAATGTATCGCTGTAAGGAGTCAGCTCGTATTCGATCGACACCGGGAAGTCGGTATACACCTTCCGTGTCAGGAATCCATTGATTTCCAGTTCCTTCAACTCGTTGGAAAGGACCCGTGCCGATATGCCGTTGATGGCACGCTGAATATCGTTGAACCGCTTATGCCCTTCGGAAAGCGCAATGATAATCCGGAGCCTCCATTTACCCCCGATTACATATAATGCATCTCCCGCCGCGTTCAGCTTGTTGTAGCATTGTGCGGGGCTGGGTCTTTGGCCGCTGTGATGAGTGAATGCCATGTCTGATGTTTGCTAACCAAAAGGTTATTACTAACCTTTTGTATATTGCTATCATTTGTATAGTAAAGGTAGCTAGTTTTGACAAAAAATCAAAACAGACATGAAAGCAAAGAAAATCGCAACAATCGTTGTAACTGTGTTGGCTTCGTTGATGCCGGTATTCAGCGGCATTATGAAACTGACTCAAAGCCCTCAAATGGTTGAAGCGCTTACAAAAGTCGGGGTGGGAGGCTATCTGGTCCCACTTGGCCTGATGGAGATCGGTTTTACGGCCTTATTCGTTTATCCCAAAACCATGAAAATTGGTTTCATCCTCCTGACCTGCTACTTCGCCGGCGCCCTGGCAACCGAACTTTCGCACGGCACGGCGTTCAATGCCGCCCTGCCGCTGGCTCTCATCTGGATCGCCGCATTCCTCCGCGATTCATCCATTTTTTTGCCTGGGAAGGCTGCTGTTGCTAACTGATTCCCACACTTTGGACATTGGTGATCTTGTTGTTGTGTAAGATTGGCGTTGGAGTGGATTTTATTGGTTAAATTTGAGATAGTTGTTTCAAATAAACACTATCACACAATGGTAAGAACGATTGTCAGGCCGGAAAAAGCGTCGATCTCATTCGATATTCCTGAAAGGTATATTGGTAAGGAGATCGAGGTGATTGCGTTTGAAAAGAATGAAGGAGCGACTGAAAATTTGCCGAAAAAGAAGGCCGTTACATTCAACGCGGTTTCAATAGATACCCGTAGTTACAAGTTTAATCGGGAGGAAGCGAATGAATGAGCGGATATTCCTGGACAGCAATGTTCTGATTTATTCTTATTCAAATACCGAATTGGCAAAGCAGACAGCAGCGCGTGTACTTGTGTCTGATAATGAATCTTTTATTAGTACGCAGGTTTTGCAAGAGCTTTGTAATATT